>JBDGQV010000174.1:0-1881 GCA_042218725.1 Halothece sp.
TATAACGGATAGAAATCAGATCGGAAACTGAGAGACAATGCTTTCAAGATTGCTTCACTCTCGAGTGAGAATAAATAAACTCTCATCGCCGCCGCGACCAATTCTCATCGTTTCATCAATATAAGTAATCTTGAGGCTGGGAATTCGACCAACCGGATTTTTCGCTTCTACCGCTCTCATCGGATCAAGCCAATTGGTCTGGATCCCTAAAATTCGCTGGATTCCCAAAAAACGCTGTTGAAAATTAACATTAATTCGTTGGTCGGAAAGTTGGCCTTCTGCTTCCTTAGCCGGTTCAAATGTTGCTGTTACCCTCACATAACCCAATAGTCCACCCCAACGATGTTCCACCCAGGCTCGATTTTCAAAAGATGCTTGATTCACGTCGATGGTTTGATAGATTCGACCAACTTGGAATCCTAAAGGCAAGCGTTTAAGAGACCGGATTTCTCTCGCCGTGGAATATTGCAATAACCAAGCACCATTGAGTAAATTCTTAGCAGATAACAGAGGTTGCGGGAAAGGATTTAACGCTTCTAATTCTTCCGTAATTGCTGTAATTGCAGAGACAGATTGGGACGGAATGTCTAAATCGGTAATGGGGGTCACAGTGTTTGGTTCCTTCCCCAGCCGTTCAATTTCTTCGAGTAACTTCTGTTTAATTGATAATCGATCGCGAACTTCTACCATTGTTTTTCCTTAGCTTGGGAGTACACTTGAAGCATGGGAACCATGTTGAGAAAAAGAGACGGGTTGGTAATCGTGTTGACAGGGATGGGGTTGCGGGATAAACCAGTGCCGGTCTCCTTGTTCCGATAAGGAAGAAATTTGACTGCCCGCCGTAACAAAGGCTCCGTGCATACAAACCCCGCCGCGATGATCCCTTAAAATAGACTGGGCTGTCTCTACAGAAAAGTTGCCTTGATTGAACTGACAAAGTTGCCTGACTCTCCCTTCTCTAGAATGAGGAGACGGTACATCATTGATGAAACTGCTGCTAAAGATTTGGGCAAAATCAAAGTCTTGTTCCCTCTGACACCATCCCTGATTAATTGCGAATTCAACAACTTCAGGGTGGCGGATGGTAGCAGCATTCCTGATACTAAGCTGATTAGAGATGGACCGGGTTCCGCTAGTGACTTGCTCGGCAACCCAATACTGGCCGGCAGTTTCTAAAACCCAGGCTTCTTTTCGATCCGCAATCAAAAAAGAGTTGTGATAGTTCATGGAAAAGTGTTCGGCACAGTTGCCTCCTTGTCCGTATTGGGACAACAACTCGACAATCACCTGTAAGGCGTTCCTGGCGCTGGTACCTCTTTCCAAACCCAAACGCACTAAATCCATGCCCAGCAACCCCGTGCTGCGAGTCGGTTCGATGGTCCAGACCGCTTCATTGCCAATGACCACTCCGCATTCGTTAGCCCCCATTTCTGCGCCCCACATCCACTTCGGTTGGGAAATAATAACAGCGAGGGTCTGTTCCACTTGAGGAATGGTAATGTAGGTACACTCAACAGAGGCTTGAGCGGTATAGGTTTGAGCGGGAATGACAATTGGCTCTTGTCTTTCTCCTGCTGGACGGTCGCTATTCTTGCCAAAAATCAGCTCTCCTGCTTTGGTAACATCGGGTAGAGCCACCAGAGAATCACACATTCTTATTCCTCCTGCTATCGGGACTTAAACAAAACTCCCTGCGCGATTTTGCCGAAGGCAAATGCGCCCTTCGGGCGCATCGCGACTAGAAACAATGGTTCCTGGTGTCGGGGAGTAAGCAGTCATTAAAATCAAATGAAACTGGGCAAATTTATCCTTAGCTCCTCAGTTTATCAGGGTATCGAGAAAACCTTGAATTCGGGAAAAAACAATCTCGCCAACTTTTCC
>JBDGQV010000175.1:0-5462 GCA_042218725.1 Halothece sp.
GTAAAGAAGGTGATTGCTGGTGTCTGCCACTGTTCAAACTGTGCCATCGTTGCGTTCATTAACTCCGAGGCAATGCCCTGATTCCAGTAGTCGGGATGCACTGTGAGCGGCCCAAAGAGTCCCAGACTTCCCCAACGAGCAAGGAAATTAGTCCCGACAAGTTTGCCATGTTGTTCGGCCGCGATCGCGCAACCGGTGGATAAGTACCAGCGATGCATATAGCCAGCATCACCAAAAATCTGTAAGGGGTCGGATAAATTGGCTGCAGTGCCAAAAGCTAACCGAAAGACTTGATCAGCCTGGGATAATTCTTGCCATTGTAAGGGACGAATGAGCATCAGAGGTTATACGGATTTTAATCAGTACGTCAAATCGGCGGCGTAATTGGGAAAAAGGGCAAAGGGTAAAGGTTAAAGGGGAGGGGAAAGCACCTTTTCCCTTGCTCTTTACGAGGAATGCCAGAATCGACACAACAGCAATAATCAACCATTGCTAGACTAAAAGCAGATTGATTGGGAGGAATTGCTATGGCTGGTATGACATCAAGTTCTCCACCGATTACTCATCTAAAATGGGGACAAATTGAAGTCGAAGGTCAGCGATACAAAGATGCCAAAGTTTTCCCTGGCGGTTCGAGAGAGTGGGATTGGCGAGAAACAGGCACACAGCACCGACCTGGCATTCAACCCGCCGATGTGAATGAACTGTTAGAAAAAGGAGCCCAAGTGATCATTCTAAGCCAAGGAATGTGGAAGAGGTTGCAAGTGAGTCCCCAGACATTAGAAATGCTCCAAGAGAAGGGAATAGAAGTACAGATCTTGCAAACTGAACTAGCAGTTAAGCTCTATAACCAGCTTCGGGAAACCTCATTGGTGGGAGGGTTGTTCCATAGTACCTGCTGACCGATGTTCCACCACCGGCGAAGGCAGAAGTCGCTTTCCAGAGGAGGCGCGATCGCGACTAATCTTAAAACGTTGACTAAGCTAGCTAGATGTTGCTTTGGCTAGAAAAAAACTTCCAAAAATATATTTTACCGTGAGTTGAAGCTTAGCTGATCAGAGATTGCAGTGAGAGTACAAGACCCCCACTGCGTCTTCCTAAATAAATTTCTACTCACTGACTCAATCATTCCCGTAAAAACACGTACTGATTCCTAATATCTTACTATAACGTGACTGAATTAATCTTGCAGTAGTTTTTTAACTAAGAGGCGATCGCGCCTGGCACATACCACAATTCTAAGCTAAGTTTCGCTTGGGATCGGTAAAACTTGACAAATACAAAATAGAGGTAGAACAAAATGAGAATTTACCAAGTTTGGGGCGATTTATCAAGTGAAAATTTTAGTGAGCAGTATCCGACTGTACCAATCTGTGATGAATGTATAGAAAACGATGAAGTTGAGGTAGTACATTATCATAGCGATTATGATCCAAGGTATGGAGACTTCTGCGATTGTTGCGGCAAAACAAAAGAACAAGAGGATGAAGAATACGGCATTAATCTTCATGATGAGGAAGAAGATGAGTATGACAAAGAAGACCTGATTCCGATGTCAAAGGAAAAACTAACTTCAAAAGAAAATCAAGATGATGTAGCACAATTAGAAACGAATCCAGATCGAACCAAAGAATTTTCCCTATTCCAACTCCACGAATATATTGAAAAGAGTAAAGAAATTTTCTTATCTTTATGTGGCTGTCAGAAAGAAGACTATAATATTGAGGTTGAAACTGATAGAGATCGAATCAGTTTTTATTTTACTGGAACAGAAATCTCATCGGATATAGAAAAAGACTATAAAGGAAAGATCATTCTTGAAAAAGAATCGGGAAATGTCGTTAACTTTGATTTCAAGTTCAATGAAATAGAAAATAAAGTAGCAGAACCCGTTGAAATCGAGGATTTTTAGATTTTAGAAAAATTCTGGTCTAAAGATAATGGCTCTGTTCAAGTTCCAGTTTTTCTCGTTAATGCCCAAGTTATGCTATCAAGATATTTTTTAAGTCGGAGGGCAATTTGTTGATGAAATGAAAATTCGCAATTGTGCAACAGTCACCGCTATAAAAACGCGATCGCGCTTTTCGTGAACTCCAAAACAATATATAGCTAATTTTAATACTGTTTTTTCTGCGAATTAAATCAAGAACAATATTGATTTTAATAACTAATACTGGGAATATTTTTTAGTATTAGTTAGTTATTACAATTTAATGCTACTTCTTAATATTGATTCCAAGAATAATCATCAGCGATTAAACTATAAATAAAATCAAGTAAGTGTCACGCAACATTAATCAATTAGTCAGCGTACTTCAAATTAAAAGAGAGGAGTTTATCCAAAGAACACTTCGAGCAATTTTTAGTTCAAGCGAAACATCCTCAAATTTTAGGAAATGATTGCCAAGTCTTATCTCCGTCTTAATTCAACTGTTCTCATCGGTCAAACCATCAATCGTCCTTAATTATAAAAATCGTTGAAACTAGGTTAATCCAATGACAATAGAACTTAAGTCCGTCAAGATGGAAATTCCGGAAGGAGCCAATCTTATTATCGGTCAAGCTCACTTTATTAAAACAGTAGAGGATTTATACGAAATTATGGTGGGCGGTTCCGCTCAAGTGAAGTTCGGTTTAGCCTTCTGTGAAGCCTCAGGAGACTGCTTATTGCGGTTGGCTGACAATGATAAAACCCTGGGCGCGATCGCGGCACAAAATGCTGAGGGAATTTCTGCTGGACACAGCTTTGTGATTGTCCTTCAGGAAGCATATCCGCTCAATTTTTTAAACGCCCTTAAGCAATGTCCGGAAGTGTGTCAGATTTACTGTGCTACTGCCAATCCTGTGGAGGTACTGATTGCTGAAACGGAACAAGGACGAGGTATTGTTGGGGTTGTCGATGGCTTTTCCCTCAAAGGTAGAGAAACTGCTGAGGATGTCAAAGCACGTCAGAATCTATTGCGCCAAATTGGGTACAAGCTTTAGCCATTCCTTGAAAGAAAAAGTTTTTTTCGCAATTCTATGGAGTTTCTAAGAAATAAGAAGGACACAAGCCAATGAGTTGGAAACGATTCAAACTAATGATTTTGGCCCTGCTTGCCACTGTTTTGATTGTGGGTTCGGATGTGGCGGTTGCTGATAATGATGAAACGAAAGATGTGGTGAGAATTGGGACTAATGTTACGGTTGCTGAAAATCAAGTTTTTACAGAAGCGGTGGCTATTGGCGGTTCAGTGACCGTTTTAGAAGGAGGACAATTGAAGCTCCCGTTATAATGTTTAATTTAACGGGAGAGCTTCAATCATTCCTATCATTAATTTAGCCATTGTTGTAACGGGCTTACTCGGTTGTGTCACCACAGGTTTATGGGTTGGGCAACAAACGCCACTCCGCCCCCAAGGCACTGGGATTAAACCTTTTCTCCTGGGAATGCTCATTTTAGGGCTGATTAGCTTAATTCCCATCGCTGGGGGATTAATTGTCTTAATGGTTACCCTCTTTGGCTTTGGTGCAGTCATCTTGTCGCGAGTGGGAACCGTATTGCCAGAATCAATTGGTAAACAGTTTGATCAAGTAGAAGGAACAGCCTCTTCCTCTGAAAAGTGAGCGGGTAAGGTTCGATAGTCGCCTCTCTACCCTCCCCTAATATGAAATATCTAAAATCTTTGCTACAGATTGCTTGGCCAAAGGTGGGAGACAAGGGGACAAGGAGACAAGGGGAAGGGATTCCTCATATGTAGCATAAATTACTCGATTTCATATAAGAACCGTGCGTGACTGTTTCCAAAGATTTTTAATAAAAAAAATTGTTGAGGATTGCTAAAAGCGCGATCGCGTGAAAAACACTGCCAGTTGCCATCGCGCTTGCAAAACCTGATTTTATTTTAACCCCTTAATGTTCCTGTTAAGATTTGATTGATAACGAAAAATAATCAGCTATACCGTACCGAAATCTTCACGAAGTTTTGTTTCTTGTTCATTGCTTAAGTTTGACCGCAACAGTTCAACGTGACTAAGTTGTTCTTGAAATGCTTCGCGAACTTTATCGACGGTTACTTGTCCTGTGAGAACAAAAAGTGCAGATGTTCCTTCAGAAACTTCATTTTGGATTTGCTTAATAAAGTTATTATCAATCCCATAATCGCTGAAATAACCGGATAAGGCACCGGCAGCGGCACCAATGGCAGCACCGAGAAAGGGAATAAAGAAAATTAAGCCAAACAATAATCCCCAAAAACTACCGCCTAATGCACCAGCCCCAACCAAATTATAAGCCTGGGTTGTAATTGGTTTCTTGCGTCCTTCCGGCCAAGAAACAGTTGCTGCATCTAGAATTTCAACTAGTTGCTGAGTTTGTAAGTTTTTAAGTTTTTCAACGGCTTGATCGGCGCCTTCTGCCGTATCAAATTTCCAGACAGTTAAAGTTGCCATCTCAAATCCTTATAAGAGCTTCGATCTGATAATAACTGATTTTTTAGCACTTGATTGTAATAAAAAAATAAAGAATAGCAACATAATAAAAGTTGAGAAAGTCTCTAATTTAATCACATTTTCCTGATTGATGAAGCTACAAAATAATCCTAGTAACGTAACTAATTAGCAGTAGCAATTATCAATTATTACTTTATTAGGAGATCCTAAACATTGCGAACGTAAATTAAAAACTTGTTTGTAAACTATTGTCAACTCGCATGGGGATTATTTGTTAACAAGAATACAATGATGCGAAATAAATTGGGCATTAAGTTGAATCCCTAATAAAATCAAGGTTGATTTTGCCCTAGGGGGGTTAGGCATTTCATTTACTCAACTTTCGCTTATCATTTAAATAAAATATAATTCGTAACAAGTGCTAAGGTTAGATCAATTGATTCTTTCAGATTGATTAACTTTAATCTATTTCCAAAATCATCGTTTCTAAATCACTTTTTTTAGGAGTTTAAATCAATGCCTTTTTCAATTGAATCGGCTCGCAATATTTTTCCAGAGACAGTTGCTGCTGATGCTGTTCCTGCAACGATTGCCCGCTTTAATCAACTCAGCGCCGAAGATCAACTGGCGTTAATCTGGTTTGCCTATAAAGAGATGGGAAAAGGGATTACAATTGCAGCACCTGGTGCTGCGAATATGGCATTTGCTGAACCCACTTTGCAAAAAATCCGCCAAATGAGTTTTGCTGAGCAAACGCAAGTCATGTGTGATTTAGTGAACCGAGTCGATACCGAAATCAGTCGCACCTATGGAACTTGGAGTCCTAATATTAAGCTGGGCTTTTGGTATCAATTAGGCGTCTGGATGGAGCAAGGAATTGTTGCTCCCATTCCTGATAATTACAAATTATCTGCCAATGCCTCAGCCGTTTTACAAGCAATTCGCGCTTTAGAAAGTGGACAACAAATTACGGTTTTGCGGAATGCTGTTGTTGATATGGGCGTTGATCCTATGAATTTAGGAAATGTCAA
>JBDGQV010000176.1:0-6371 GCA_042218725.1 Halothece sp.
TGTCTTTTGATTCTTAATGATATTTCTCTTATCTTTAGGAATGAATGGAACAACATATTGCTGTTGAGAATGAAGAAAATTATTGTATCTCTTGTCCTAGTTTTTTCCTTTTTCATTGTTTCTCCGGCTAATGCAGCGACTCAAGGCAAGCAACTATTTCAATCGAATTGTGCTAGCTGTCATGCGAATGGAGAAAATCGCATTATGGCCAATAAAACTCTCAAAAAAGAAGCGCTTGCTCAATATAATATGGATTCAAAAGAAGCCATTGTTCAGCAAGTTACTAATGGAAAACGTGCCATGCCATCTTTTCGGGGAAGGTTACAATCTTCTCAAATTGAGGCAGTCGCCGAATATGTTTTAAAGCAAGCTGAAAAAGGATGGTAAGTGCAAGTTATGGCGTGAATTATTAAGTTAATTCACCTTAGTGTGTTTCAGGCTTGTATCTGAACTTTTCAATTTTGCTGCCAATTTACTCCACCTCATTCCCTTTTTTTTTGCCTCTTTTTATTAGGGGGAATAGGGGGAGAATATCCAATTATTTATGTAGCTTTTTTTCTATTTGATATTCCTGAAAATTATTGAAAATATCGTTATTCCAATCTATTGATGATGAATCCTTGACGCCGTTTTTTGCAGTTAATTCTAATTCAACTGGTTTGCTTACTGGTTATATCGCCAGCGCAAGCAACCAATTCGGATTTATTAAATTTGGGATTGCAAAAGCTTCATCAAGAAAATTATCAAACTGCCAGTTCAATTTTTGAGGATATTTTAACCAGTAATCCTCATCATCTAAAAGCGAAACAGTATCTTTGTTTTGCTAATCTTAATCTTGATAACTATCAGAACGCGATCGCGAATTGTTCTGCAGTGATTGAGAAAAACCCAAAGCAAATTCAAGCTTATTTGTGGCGAGGTTTAGCTTATTATCGAAGCGATCATTATCAGGAAGCCATTCAAAATTATAATCAAATTCTTGATCTTAATCCGGAACATCCCCAAGCTTTATATAATCGCGGGTTGGCTAGAAGCGCGATCGCGCAGTTTTCCGAAGCCTTAACCGATTATAATCGAGCGTTGGCACAATCTCAAGCCCTGAGTCAACAAGAAAAAGCCATGATTTACAATGATCGGGGCATTCTCTATTTAGAACAAAAACAATACCAAAAAGCAAGAGAAGATTTTTCTCAAGCCACTTATTTAGATGACAATAATAGCCGCTCACCCTATAATCTAGGCTGTGCCTGTCACTATTTAGGGGAACATCAAACTGCTATCCGCCACTTTACCCATGCCATTGAAAAATCGCCGGATCATGCTTCTGCTTATATCACGCGCGGGCTAGCTTTTTATCAGCTTGATTATCCCGAAAACGCCATCGAAGACTTAAAAACCGGCGCGAATCTCTTAAAATCCCAAGGGAAACAGCAAGCCGAACAGGAAATTCGCCAGTTGATTCGTCAATTGCAACCTGCCATGTCAGTAGTCAACTACGCTTAATTCGCCTAGATTAAATCTCTGCAAACTCAACGATATAAGTGACACCTTCTACTGTAACGCGATCGCCGTGGACAAGCTTTCTGCCGCGTCGCGTTTCCACTTCGTCATTCACTAACACTAGCCCATCCCAGATCATTATTTTAGCTTCTCCGCCGGTTTGCGCCAGATCTTGAAATTTTAAGAACTGATCCAGTTTAATTGTGTCGGTCATCTTGGCAAAGTCTGCAAATAATTCAGCTAATAGTATAGCAAACTTGCTTTTTTGTGGGTATCAAAGGTTATAATAAAATACTTTATTCCTAATTACCGTTGGATCGCTGCCCATGACATATAAAGCCATTAATCTTCACAATCGCCCCTATAAAATTATTAGCGCGATCGCGCACAATGACAAGGATATACCGGATGCATTTCGCCAAGCCAAATATGAAAAAATGTCGGAGTCTCCCTATCTATTTTTACGGGGTACGAATCATTTATTTTGGGAAGACTTTTATAATGATTGGCGATTAAGTTTATTTGGGGGAACGGCAGCGGTACATACTTGGTTGCAAGGGGATGCCCATCTGTATAATTTTGGGGCATTTGCCAACTATTATGATGAAGTCATTTATGGCTTTGATGACTTTGATGACGGCATCGTGGGCGACTATCAATATGATTTGTGGCGGCTGGCAATTAGTTTAGTCCTTGATTGTCGAGAAAATGGCAATTTTAAGTCCAAAAAAATTGGTAAAGCGGTTAAAAAATTAGGAAAAGCCTATTTAAAAACGGTTTTTGATGACGATCATAATCCCGCAACAGAAGAGATTCATTTTACCCAGAAAAATACAGAAGGAAAACTGCAAAAATTCCTCAAAAAAGTAGAAAAAGAAGAAGGCCGCCGCAAGATGTTAGAGAAATGGACAACCTTTGATGAACAAGGGAAACGCGTTTTAAATAAAGAAGCGGAAAAATTGTCCCCTTTAACGGCAGAAGAAGTCCAACAATTACAAGATGCCTTTCCCCAATATCGCCAAACTTTAAACAGCGATATGCCTGCAGATGACGACCGTTATTTTAATATTAAAGATATGGCCAAACGGTTATGGGCAGGCACAGGATCATTGGGAACGCCCCGTTACTATATTTTAATTGAAGGAGATCCGGTAACCGCGCATGATGACATTATTTTAGATGTGAAACGACAGGAATTTCCCGCTGCCTATGCCCAAATGAACCAAGAGGAACGAGAGGCTTATCATGGTGTATTTTCTCATGAAGGAGATCGTCATGCCCAAGCGTTTCGCGCGATCGCGGAACATCCCGATCAATATTTAGGCTGGATGGAACTGCCCGATGGCGTCTATTCCGTTCGCGAACGATCCCCATTTAAAGAAGATTTTCCCACAGATAAACTGGACAAAGATCAAGATTTATACGAACTCGCGCAACAGTGGGGGATAATTCTGGCGACGGAACACAAACGCGGGGGATATGCCCTCAATGGCAATTATGGATTTAGTTATGCCCTGAAACAAAAAATTGCTGAGAAAGAGAAGACATTTATTGAGTTTTTAATTGATGTTGCCTTTCAATATGCTGACTGTGTTGAACAAGATTATGACACGTTCTTAGAGTATTTTTACCAAAATTTTCAAGATAAAGATCAAGGATCGGCGTAACTAAAAATACATAATCGAGTTTGGGTGAAATTTTCCCTAAAAAAGTATGATGCTTGCAACACAATTTAAGTAAATTTTCTGATTTTACTCTAAAATCATCAAGTTCGTTCATAAAATTTTAACCGAATGATAACCTTGTCTTAACTTAACTAGTTGTTATTTTTGCTATTTTGTATATTATTGAACTTAATACTAGTATTTCAACGTAAGTATATAGGTTAGTGAGTTTTTACAACAGAAAAGTCAAAGCAAATTAACCAACAGTTATTGGAGCTTCCGTTGAAGAAGACGTCATCTTTAACGCTCCCTTAATAACATTTCCTTGAAATCCTATCTTCAAGTTTAGCGACTTGATTCACTTCAAGAAATATTGTTTTGTTTTCAATCGACAGTGATGATTGACCAGAAAAAATATAGTAACCCTGGTGCTGTTAGGAAAATTTTTGGTTGATTGCTTTCCTAAATACGATTTCTATCAATTCCAGTTAAAACTATATTTAAAATCCTCTGTGTTCTCCGTGTACTCTGTGGTTCAATTATTAGACTGCTTTTTCAACCGAATTTCAAATCAATCCTGTTTTAAGCCTTATTCATGGTGACACTTATGATGCAAAAAGTATTTCGAGAGCGATTTCAACGATTAAATTTTGTACTGTTTTCTGCTGTTTTGGCAGTGGGGGTAACCGCTTGCGGAGGGGGGAATAACGCTGGAGACGGCCAGACAACAAACGGAGATCAACAACAGGAACAACAAGACCTTTTCAGCCAGGATATGTCCATGACAGGGGCAGGGGCATCTTTTCCAGCACCGCTTTATCAGAACTGGTTCATCGAGATGAATAAGAAATATCCGCAACTGCAGGTTAACTATCAGTCAATTGGCAGCGGTGCCGGGGTTGAGCAGTTTATGTCGCAGACAGTGAACTTCGGTGCAAGCGATGTGGCAATGACCGATGAACAAATGGCTAACGTCGATCGCGGCGTTCTGCTGTTGCCGATGACTGCCGGCAGCATTGTTTTAACGTATAATCTTCCTGGCGTGGAGTCCGGTTTGAAGCTCACCCGAGAGGCCTATACGGATATTTTATTAGGCAATATTACCAACTGGAATGATCCCGCGATCGCGGAGACGAATCCTGATGTTGAACTTCCCGATCAGCCCATTACTGTCGTGCACCGCTCAGATGGAAGTGGCACCACTGGCGTCTTTACTAAACACCTGACAACGATTAGTGAAGATTGGACCAAAGAGATTGGTGAAGGCAAGAGCGTCCAATGGCCCAAAGACAAAGGAACTTTTGTTGGCGGCAAAGGCAATGAAGGGGTAACGGCGCAGGTAAAACAAACCCCAGGCGCGATCGGATATGTGGAATATGGGTATGCCGTTAATAATGACTTGGCAATGGCTTCCCTAGAAAATGCTTCCGGCAATTTTATCGAACCGAATAACGAAACGGCCTCCGCTACCCTAGCGGCGGTTGAACTGCCGGAGAACCTTCGGGCTTTTATCACCGATCCGGAGGGGGAAAATTCTTACCCTATTGTTACCTATACTTGGATGATGGCTTACGAGGAATATGATCCTCAACAAGCCAAAGCCATGGAAGTCATGATTGAGTATGGTCTCAATGAAGGACAAGCGATCGCGCCCCAACTCGGCTACGTTGCACTTCCCCAAACTGTCCGCGAGCGAGTCGCAAAAACAGCAGATGTAATCAGTCCCGATTACGCCATTACGGTGAAATAAGTCTTAAGTTCAGGTTCCTTCATCAAAAAGCGAGGTTATTGTGACTGCCGATCCATCGTCTTCCTTACCGTCTAAAAGAACTCGCTCCAAAGCCGAGAAAACATTCGATCAGGTTTTTGCCGGTGCCACTGCGGCCTTTGCCATTGCCATTGGTTTAATCTTGATCGCCATTGCCATTGTAATTTTGATTCAAGCCTGGCCAGCGATTCAAGAATTTGGACTAAGTTTCCTCGTTACCAGTGCCTGGAATCCCGTTGAAGGACGGGAAAATTATGGGGCACTGCCCATGATTTACGGGACTCTGGTAAGTTCTTTAATTGCCCTGATCATTGCGATTCCGCTAGGGTTAGGAACTGCCATTTTTTTGAGCGAGGATTTCATTCCCCTGAAAATTCGCACCGTGCTCGTTTTTTTAGTGGAGTTGCTAGCCGCGATTCCGAGCGTTGTGTATGGCCTGTGGGGAATTTTTGTCTTGATTCCCTTTCTTGAGGTCATTGGCAACTGGTTGCATAGTAATTTCGGTTGGTTTCCGCTATTCAGAACACCGCCCGTGGGACCGGGGATGCTTCCAGCAGGAGTCATTTTGTCGATTATGATTTTGCCCATTCTGACTGCCATCTCTAGAGACTCTCTCGCTGCCTTGCCTCCGCAACTGCGAGAAGCATCTTTAGGATTGGGAGCAAGCCGTTGGGGCACCATTTTTCGCGTGTTGATTCCCGCTGCTTTTTCCGGCATTGTGGGCGGCATTATGCTGGCTTTAGGCCGCGCAATGGGTGAAACCATGGCCGTGACCATGATTATTGGGAATGCCAATCAATTAAATATTTCAATTCTTGCCCCTGCCAATACCATTGCCTCGCTACTCGCCAACCAGTTTGCAGAAGCGAAAGGATTGCAGGTGTCTGCCTTGATGTATGCCGCGTTTGTTTTGGTGATTTTGACATTAGCGGTGAATGTTTTAGCACAGATGATTGTGAATCGCATTCAGGCAAAGTATCAGTAGTAATCATGGATTGTTTTGAGGTATTCACATGACGAACTATCCCAGTCCCCCAATGGATACGTTTGATATTGCGGGGCTTAAAAAGAAGAGTTCCAGCGGTAGAGCCATTTTTAATATTGCCATGACAACCTTGGCAAGCCTCTGTATCGTGGTAACATTGATTCCGCTGGTTTTGGTACTAACGTTAGTGCTTGTGCGTGGCATTGGTCGGCTCGATTGGCAACTATTTACCCAATTGCCGCCGCCGCCCGGTCTTGAGGGAGGGGGAATTGCCAATGCCATTCTAGGAACCTTAATTATTATCGCGATCGCGACGGTTATTTCCGTTCCGTTTGGGATTATGGCAGCGATTTATCTTTCAGAATTTAGCGAGGGCAATAAACTGGCGGAAAATGTTCGGTTTGCGGTGAATGTGTTAAGCGGGGTTCCTTCCATCATTGCGGGAGTTTTTGTT
>JBDGQV010000177.1:0-41430 GCA_042218725.1 Halothece sp.
AAGCCAATTGCCGGTACAACGAGGAAAATAATCAGAATATATACCAAAGCAGCAAACTGATACCGAGTTGCCACTTCTGCTAAAAAACGTGCCCCTTTTAAAGGAATTTCGCGTAACAATGGGAGGGAATAAATAATCAATATACCCAAACAATTGTATAACAAATGAACTAGTGCAATTTCTAATGCTGGAATAACTAAATCTCCTGTTATAGCAGTGGCTGCTAAAAGTGCGGTTAAACAAGTTCCAATATTTGTCCCTAACGTGAACGGATAAATTTGTTTTAAACTAAAAACGCCATTACCAGCAAGGGGAATCATTAAACTAGTTGCTGCCGAAGAAGATTGAATCAAACAAGTAACGCCTGTTCCAGCTAAAATACTTAGCAAAGGATTACGACCAATAGCATTGTGCAATATTTCTCTGGCTTTCCCCACTAACAAAGCTTTTAATAGCTTACTTAAATAAAAAATTGTTCCCAAAATTAACAGGATTCCCAAAATAGCAAAGCCAATACCAGTTAACTTTGTCGGTAGAGAATGTGTTATTGCTGTTAACCAATCAATGAGAGGATTCAGAATAAAATCTAAAATATTGAAAGATAAAACATTCCAATTTTGTTCCGGATTTAATAGAATATCAGCAGTAAATTTGGCGAGTTTTTCTAAGCCATGAAAGGTAATTTCTAAGGGGAAAAATAACAGTAAACAGCATAAATTAAAACAATCATGAATCGTTGCTGCGGCAAAGGCGCGTTTAAATTCTTCAGATGCCTTAAGATGCCCTAAACTAACAATAGTATTCGTCATTGTGGTGCCCACGTTTGCCCCCATGACAATGGGAACAGCAGTTGAAACAGGCAACCCGCCTGCAACTAAACCCACAACAATGGAACTAACGGTACTCGACGATTGAATTAAAGCCGTTGCTAGAATCCCAATCATTAATCCTAAAAAGGGATTTGTGGCGAAGGTAAATAAGGCTTCTGCTTGTTCGCCTAATGCCAGTTGAAATCCGGTACTCAGGAGGCGAACTGCCACTAGAAGCAAGTAAAGCAGGGCAATAACAGTAAACCATTTCAGGCGCTGGCTGTTACGCAACTTTTCTAGAATGTTTCGAAAAAACTTAATCACTCGAATGTTACTTTGTCATAGATATCCGCAAGCGGAATTGTCATATTACCCACTACTAAATCAAGAATAGAATTAGTCCCTTGATACTCAGTCAATAACCATTGATTCGTATCGACTTTTTGATAATGTTCGACTTGTTGGCAAGACTGCTCAATTAAAACATATTCTTGAAATGTTGGAATAGTTCTGTAGGCTTGGAATTTATCATTTTTATCATAATATTGAGTGGAATCTGATAAGACTTCTGCAATGAAACAAGGATTCATCACAGTATCATTTCGCCCTACTTGTAATTCTAAATCTCCCTTTACGATAAAAATGTCAGGATAGGTATAAATATTTTTCTCAGGAATCCAAACCCGTTGGTCACTGAAAAAAATATCATAGTTGGTTTCTTGAAGTCCTAACTTTAAACTGATATAAAGATTGCCAACAATCCAATTATGGTTTGGTGTCTCTCCTGCCATGGGAATAATTTCTCCATTAATATATTCATGGCGTTCAGGAGAATTTACTTCCCATTCCAGATACTGTTGAGGGGGATATTTTTTTCGTTCAACTGATGGAGGAATCATCCCATTACTCCTGATTTAATCGGTCTAAAATACGCTCTAATTCTTTAATTTTTTCGCCATATTTTCCCCAGTTTCCAGCTTGGGCTGCTGCTTGGGCTTGTTCATAAACTTTTCTTGCTCGCTGTACTAAATTCTCAGAAATAGTTGTTTCCGAGGAGGGCTCTCCTTCCCCAGCGGGAGAAGCTTTTTCTTCACCAAATAGACCTGCGATTGCCGACTCTAAACTGGGACGCATGACAACCTCATCGCCATGTGCCATGACAACCCGTTTTAATTGCGGCAATTCTCCTTGTTCCGCCCGTAAATAAATGGGTTCCACATAGAGAAGAGAATCTTCAATGGGAATCACTAATAAATTGCCCCGAATGACTCTTGAACCTTGTTGATCCCATAAACTTAATTGTTGCGAAATTTCTGGAGTTTGATCAATTCTTGCTTCAATTTGACTGGGGCCATAAATTAATTGCTGTTTGGGAAATTCATATAACAATAATTTCCCATAATTGTCCCCATCCGATCGCGCTGCCATCCAAGCAATCATATTATCTTTATTAACCGGCGTAAACGGTAAAATCAGCACAAACTCTTCTCGATCGGAGTTGGGCAACCGCATAATCATGTAATACGGTTCCACCAGTTGCTGATTTCCCTGATAGGTTTCGGTAGCAAACCGCCATAAATCTTCCTGATTATAAAAGACTTCCGGATTGCTCATGTGATACGCCAGATACATCTGGGTTTGAATTTTGAATAAATCTAAGGGATAGCGGAAGTGCGATTCTAGTTCTGGCGAAACTTCTTCTCTAGAAGTAAACAGATTGGGAAAGATTTTCTGATAGGTTTGAATCAGGGGATCATCTTCGTCAGTAACCACCAATTGCAGGTTGCCATCATAGGCATCGACAATCACTTTTACCGAATTGCGAACATAATTAAAGCCGCCGGCAAGCAGTTGTTGATTGTTTCCTTGTTGTAAAATCGCTTGGGCATTATTAATCGTAGAAGCCGGTTCCGAATAGGGATAAGAATTGCTGACCGTATATCCTTCAACAATCCACTTTAAGCGGCCATTGACTAACGTAATATAAGGGTCGGAATCTAACCGTAAAAATGGGGCTACTTTATTAATTCGTTCCCGAATATTGCGATAATAATGAATGTGAGATTCCGGTTGAAACTGACTGGAAATGAGAATTTTTAGGCTGCCTAAATCATAAGAATAGAGCAATCGATGCCAGAGAGAACCAATGTCAACGCCTCCTTCTCCATCATAGCGGTTATGGACATTATTTTCTCCTGAGGGATAGTCAAATTCGTTTTCCACCATCCCGGTAAAGATATAGTCATTGGTTTCTTCGCCGTAATAAATGCGCGGCTGCTCAACTTCTAAATCAACACTGGATTTTGGGGGAATATCTTTAATAAATAATTCCGGCAAGCCTTGCGGGGTTACCTGATTTACCGGACTCATCACTAAACCGTAACCGTGGGTATATTTCAACCGTTGTGTAATCCAACGATTTTGAGGCGCACCCGACAATTCCCGCGGCGATAACATGACTTGCCGATAATTATCATTGACGGTGTAGCGATCAATGTCCACATCGCTGAAATTATAGTAAGGACGAAATTCTTGCAATTGTTCATAGGTGGTGAGTAAAGGGCGATAATCCCATAAGCGAATATTGCGCATGGTACCTTGATTGTTAGCAACCGCAGCGCGATCGAGACTTCCTTGGGCTGGATAATTTTCCCGTTCCACCGTATCTAAATTATACGCCTCCCGAGTCAGGGCAATATTATTTTTAATGTAGGGCTTTTCTTTAGCGAGTTCGTTTGGTTCAACCACAAACTGCTGTTGAAGATTGGGATAAAGTTGATACAGCAGAAGATAAATTCCTAAATATAACCCAATTCCTGCGGCGGGAAGAATTAAGGTATTTCGCCCTGCAGAGGCAATAAAAACAACCCCAAGGGCTAACCCCATAAATCCCATTGCCGTTAATGCGGCTAAGCGCGCATGAGTATCTGTAAATCCTGCCCCGGAAACGACCCCTTCTCCGGAATAAAGCAAATCGTAGCGTTGCAACCAAAACTGAAAGGCAATGAGAAAGGCTAAACCGGCAAGCAACAAAAAAACATGGGCTTTTGCCTCGCCATAAATAACTTGTCGCCATCCCCGATTGAAATTAATCGTCCCTTTTAAGGTATAAACTGCCGTTGCCACTAGCAATCCGGTGAGAAAAAGCGCAAATAACCAATCTTGCAACCCTTCGTAAAATGGAAGCTCAAAGATATAAAATCCAATATCTCGCTCGTAGATAGGATCGCGCTGATTAAACTCAGTGGCATTGAGAAATTTCAGCAGCGTATCCCAAGCCGTGACACTTGCCCCTGCCGCAGACAGCGACATAAAAAAAATAATAATGGGAGCAATGTATTTGGGAGCGCGATCGGCGTAAAATGATAAATCGCTCCCTTCTAATAGGCGAATTGTGGAGTAGCGAGTCACCCGCATGGCGAACCAGTAGTTCAGCCATAAAAACAGGGCAAAAATGACAAAACTGCCCACCCAAGTGATGCCGCGCCAAGTGAGCAATGTCCAGAAGACATCAGAAAACCCGATCGCGCTATACCACCAAGCTTCTGTGGTTAAATGCACCAATGTTCCTGAAAAAATTAAAATCAGGATCAGCGCCGCTAATGGCGGAACGAGCCATCGCCAGTTAGGAGTTGAATTGGGTCGTTTGGCTACCATAATTTCGGTGTAAGGGCTACAACTCCCATTCTATATAGTGATTGATTTTTCCTAATCATAGGGTTCATAAATCGAGAGAGTCATTCATGTCTGA
This sequence comes from Halothece sp., assembly GCA_042218725.1. Classification (GTDB taxonomy): domain Bacteria; phylum Cyanobacteriota; class Cyanobacteriia; order Cyanobacteriales; family Rubidibacteraceae; genus Halothece. The sequence goes on from JBDGQV010000177.1 coordinate 4,561, forward strand.
TTTTACCGATCAATCCCGAATTCCAAGCGCGAAAGTCAATGTTTTGAAGCTAGCAACGTCTGCTCAGTTACCGCAATATGAACATGCGGATGATTCCGGCTTAGATTTATTTGCTATAGAAGAAAAAGAAATTTTACCAGGAACGGCTGCCCTGATTCGAACTGGAATTGCCATCGAACTTCCTCAGGGAACTGAGGCGCAAATTCGCCCAAGAAGCGGCTTAGCACTCAAACATGGGGTTACCGTATTGAATACGCCCGGTACAGTTGATGCGGGGTATCGAGGAGAAGTGGGAGTAATCCTCATTAATCACGGCAAGGAACCCTTTCAGGTTTTACCAGAGATGAAAATTGCTCAGATGGTGATTGCACCAGTTATTCATGCTCAAGTGGTGGAAGTTTCCAGTCTCTCAGAATCGGTTAGAGGAGAGGGGGGATATGGTTCAACTGGCGTTTAAGCTAAGCAGTATTACATTTCACTCTGACTGATTAATTAACTTTTGCAACGATTCGTGTTCAATTCCCATTTCATCCATTTGTTTTTTGACTGCTTCGCGAAAGCCCTCTACATCCGAACCATAACCGCAAAGTTGGGCAACTGCCGCAATTCCCTGATGGGCATTCGGTTTGGCACAATTAATCAAGTCTTCACCGGTGAGGGGATGTTCGCCGGAAAGCAATTCCTCTTTTGATTGCCCCCAAAATGCACTCAGGGTACAAGTTTGTTCATTTCCTTCTGTTTTCACGGACCAACGATAGAGGATTTCGGGAGAGTTCGGATCGAGCCCAATTTCAATTAATTTGGCTCCCATATAGTAGTTCATTTGCTTCAAGACTTGTTGTCTTTTTTCGAGGGGTTGTTGTTTATCAAGTGTCCGTTCGAGATGGGCTTGAGTCGATTGAGACATAGTTGCAATTTTTAATTGTGCATGTGTTCTTGATTAGTTTAGCCGCTTAAGAGGCGTTCAACAAATTCTATCGTGAGTTGATCGCGGCCAAGGCAACCGGCAAAAATCCCTCCCCAAAACAATTGAGGAGGGACACGAGAAAGACTTGAGATCGCTAAAAGTTAGTTGTAAACTTTACCGCCACCCCATTGTTTTCCTCGAACTTTCGGTTGAATGAGAATATGAGCCGCGATCGCTTCTAAATCATCTTCGGTCAAGTTTCTCATTTCAGGATAGATATCCGCACGAGTCGTATTGGGATGAAGCTCCTTCATATCCATTTCCCCATCATAACTGGTGGGATTTTTCATATAATCAATTAGGCCAGCAATGTTATCCCGAGGCGGTTCTGCCCCTTTTAATGCTTGTAAACTCAGCCCAACGTTAGGATTTGTTTTCGTCCCACCTCCTAAGTGACACTGAGCGCAAGTATCGTTAAAAAGGCGTCTTCCTCTTTCTGCTTCTTTGACGCTAACGACTACGCTATCACCTTCTTGATTATATTTAATCGTGCGAGCTTCTTCATCAAGCTCTAAAGCTGTCGCTGAATTTATACCCAATTGAAACGCAAAAAACACAGTAACTACTGTGAGTAAAATGAGTTTTCTTAACATGAATGGTTCTCCTCTAAACGCTTAGCTATTCTTTGATATTGTCTTATAAATTCGGGACTAAATTAACGGTGGCCTCAAACAATCGCCAAGGGGCAACCCCTGGTTAAAGGCAACGCCTTCTGTTGATGAAGACGTCATCTCTAGCTGCTTTGAGACCAAATTCGATGGGATAACGCCTTGTCGCTCTTTCAATTGTGATACAGGTATCTTGATATTGATGAATAAATTTAAAACTTGATTACAATCAAAGATTTCTTGTTTGACCTGCAAATTCAATTTTTGAGCAATATCAGCTATCCCGGTGTGAAAGCAGAAAGATGATTCCTGATTGCAACTACTAAATTAGCAACAGCATATCGATTGTACCAAAGAGCGTTACCGATACAGAATGTGATGGTGAACTCCTATTGTTAAATAGCGATTATGGTAGGGGTTTCCCGGCGTTGATTCACGATTGCGCTTGTTAAAACCGTAGCTGATCTGTTGAATCTCTGATTAGTTGCGTTTGCTGAGAGTTTCCCCTAGGGGAGGAGCATTCCCACCATAATGAGTTCAGCTTCTGGGCTATGCTATATTATATGGGAATTTTAGATTCTTTTAGAAAGGGGTTTAACTCTTGGTTTTCTCCTCTATTGCTACGACCGAACAAGCAACTTGGCAATGGCAATCGACACCAGATTTATTCCTTCAATGTCGCTTGCTAGGGGAGTTTCCTCACGGTTTTTTTACCCGCCACTTTGCGAATTATACGTTATCGGAATTAACTCAAGTTCTTGCCCCCGAAGCTATCCCCTATCGCAGCAAACAAGTCCATGGCAACCGGGTCATTACTCCCTCAGAAATAGTTGAACAAGCCATCTCCCAGGTTCCTGCAGATGGTTTATTGAGTGATGGAAAACAGCAAGCGTTGTGGGTAGCAAGTGCTGATTGTACCCCAGCTTTAATTGCCGATGTTAAAACCAAACAAGTGGCAGCAGTTCATGCGGGATGGCGCGGTACAGCACAATCTATTTTACCAGGCGCGATCGCGCGTTTCCTTTCTAATGGCAGCCAATTATCCCATTTGCGAGTGGCATTAGGCCCTGCCATTAGCGGCGAAGTGTATCAAGTTGCCGAAGAAGTAGCCAGTGAAGTTGGGGCAACCCTATTTCCGGCAGAAGCAAATCTTTCTCCAGCAACTATTTTAGAACAACTCTGGCAATTGCCTTCTTCCCCCTTGTTCCCTGATAGTGAACCCGGAAAAGTTCGGTTAGATGTTCGACAAGTAAACCGATTGCAGTTGGAACAAATGGGATTTCATCCTGAACAAATTGCAGTTGCCCCCCATTGTACCTATCAACAAACGGAACATTTCTTTTCCTATCGCCGCCATCAAGAAAAAGCCGTGCAGTGGTCGGGAATTGTTAAACCCGTCTAACCACCCGTTGCATTTCTCTTTCTTGTTCGCGACGTTTAATGGTTTCTCGTTTATCGCGCATTTTCTTCCCTTTGGCTAAGCCGATTTGCACTTTCACTAGCCCTTTTTTGAGATACATTTTTAAGGGAACAAGGGTTAAGCCTTTTTGTTCGGTTTTACCGATTAATTTGCTAATTTCATGACGATGCAATAAAAGTTTGCGGGTTCGCTTGGGCTCATGATTAAAATAGTATCCGCTCGCTTCATAGGGAGAAATATTGACATTAATTAGCCAGACTTCCCCATTGCGAATTAAGCCATACCCATCTTGCAAATTAACACGGCCAGCACGAATTGATTTTACTTCAGTTCCAATCAATTCAATGCCGGCTTCGTAGGTTTCTAAAATTTCATACAGAAACCTAGCCTTACGATTTTGGGCAACAAGTTTTCCCTGTGCCTGATTTTCCTTACTCATAATTTCCGGGAATCTATTACACGTTTAATATGTTTGTTAATGTTTCAGGAAGGGGTAACAGAATTGTGACTAATAATGTTAAAGCCAGTAATCCGACAAAGTCACGAACATTATCCAATTCTGAAACATCATTGAGGGCAGGTTCATCTATAATTGGCATGAAAAATAGAATAATTGCCCAAATTAAGAAACTCGGTTCATTAAACGCTAAGATTAACATTAATAACCGAGACACTTGACCAATAATGACGGCTGTGCGCTGTCCATACATGGCATGAACAATATGACCGCCGTCAAGTTGTCCTACTGGCATTAAATTGAGCGCTGTTACAATTAAACCAATATAGGCCGCGATCGCGATCGGGTGTAAATTAATCGCAGCATCGTTGCCTAACTCACTGCCTAACGCAATTTTAGAAAATAGGGTCATTAATAGAGAAGAACGGGGATCAAGAGAATCAATTCTCAGTAAGCCTGATTCTTCCGAAAGCGGAACAATTTCTGATAAGGAAAGTCCCCAAATTAATAGAGGAACGGTCATGATAAATCCTCCCAGAGGGCCCGCGATCGCGACATCAAATAAGGCTTTGCGATGGGGAACTGGCGACCTCATCTGGATAAAAGCCCCAAAGGTTCCCAAGAAAAATGGCACTGGAATAAAATAAGGCAACGTTGCCCGAATTTTGTAATAAATTGCGGTACAGTAATGGCTAAATTCGTGACATCCAAGAATCCACATTAAAGTTAAGGCATAGGGTAACCCCTTTCCTAATAAACTAGGATTGGATTGAAATTGTTCTGGAGAAATTCCTGCCAAACTCGTCCCAACAACTGTTGTTGTAAACAGCGTTATTAAAGCCAGGGTTAAGGCTAACCAAGGTTTATTCAGTTCATCGTTTTGTGTCCGTTCTTTTTGTTGCTGTCTGGAATTGGGAACTAAGGCAAAAAACGGTTCTCCTTGGAAACTTTCTTGGAACAAAATTAAAAAGCGATCGCCGAATTGATCTTGAATATTATTTCTAATTTTGTGATAGGCTTTTTCCGGAACAGTACGCAATTTCCCTTTGCATAATACAGCTTGTCCCCCATAATCCACGCTTTGCAAATAATAAACTTCCCAAGGAAAACAGCGCTTCAATTGTTCTTCTTCAGTTTGCGTTAAAATCCGAGTCGAATTTTTAGTTTTTTCTGATTCTTGTTCAAACGGAGATCCCTTTAACGGTTCCTTGGTTGTTGCTTCCTGATTTGAGGAAGAAACTTCCGTTGATTGATCTTGTCTTCCCCGTTGCAATAACCAAAAATATAGGAAGGAAGAAATTAAAAAGGGAATTAAAATTAATAAAATTGGAATGGGCTGTTCTTCCCCCATAAATAATAACCAGAGACTCCAAGTAAAAGCAGGAGTCATTACCACCAGCCATAGCAACCAAACTGGGGTACTGGTTAAACCGCTCGCACTGCGACGCACTAAAAGATAAGTGATTCCTGCTAACAGTAATAAAATTAAAAATAATTGCATATTTAAATTTAACGATAGGTTAAACGGACAAAAATGATTGCTTTGTGCTAGGATTAATTGTCCTACTTTCTATCCTGACACAAATTTCTCAATAACTTTGGCTTCTAATGTGTGCTGATTTTTCCCAAAATCAATCTTCGACTGAAAGCAAGACCACTAAACCTCCCCGTCAAATTTTAGACCGAATTTATGCTTTTCCTCCGAATCGAGATACATTAGGAGGAACGGCCTACTTAATTTTAGGAAACCAGGGAAATATTCTAGTCGATTGTCCGATGTGGAATGAGACTCAGAAATCTTTTTTCAGCGAGTTTTTTCCGCAAGGCGTACGGTGGCTGTTTATTACCCATCGCGAGGCAATGAGTCAAGTGCGTCAACTCCAGTCTGAGTTTGATTGTGAAGTCATTGTACAAGAACAAGAGGCCTATTTGCTGCCGGATGTTACCGTTACTTCCTTTAGGGAAGAAATTGCTGTGGGAGAGGCAACGGGCATTTGGACTTGCGGCTACTCTCCAGGTTCCTCCTGTCTTTATGTGCCCTCTCAGGGAGGGATTTTATTTTCCGGTCGTCATTTATTAGCAGATCCCAAGGGGAATTTAGCGCCGCTTCAAAGTCGCAAAACCTTCCACTGGCCGCGACAGCTGCGAAATGTCAAAAAGCTGCAAAATCGATTCTCCCCTGAGACGCTAAGTTACATTTGTCCCGGTGCTAATACCGGTTTTTTACGAGGAAAAGGGGTCGTAGAGAATGGATATGAAACCTTAATGAACTGTCTGGAAGAAATTTCCTAAAGAGACGTTCCAGTGAACGCCTCTACTTCCTTGCTTTATGTGGGAACAGGTTCGCCGGGACGCAATTTGGCCCATTTGCCGGCTTCTTCTAAGAAACTCTCACAACCAACGACATCCCATTCCACTTCTATATAGTCTTGTTGAGGACGAATATTAACGTTTATGCTTGGATCAACCGGTTCAAAATCGGGATTATCCGTCAGGTGGGGTTGTTCGTGCTGCGTTTCTACGGCATGATATGTAGTACAGCGATCAACGTAGTGACAGTTAACACAGATACACATGGTACACTTTCTAACCCTGCTTGCTTTAAGTGCTAGTTTAACTTAGCGGCAATCAGTTCTTGGTTCTTTGTTAACAGTTGTCTCATCAAAACCTGACTGTAAGTTCAATGGACAACCATCTTTCTTGTAAATTTCCGCCATTGCCGTTTCCCCAGGAGTGGTTGCCCGATGATGCCTGCTTAGTCGGGGGAACCGTTCGGGATGCCCTGTTGGCCAGACAACGAACAGAATTTGATTTGGATTTAGTTTTAGCGGATCAGGCGGTTGCCCTCGCCCGGAAAATCGCTTGTTCTTGTCAAGCCGGGTTTGTGGTGTTAGATTCCGATCGCGATATTGCCAGAGTTGTTTTTGAAGGCGGCACGGTTGATTTTGCCAAAATTGAAGGGGAAACCCTGGAACAAGACTTGCGACGCAGAGATTTTACCATTAACGCGATCGCGTACCAGTTACATCAGCAGAGATTAATCGACCCGCTAGGGGGAAAACAAGACTTAGAGGCAGGCATGATTAAGATGGTGTCTCCTACCAACCTGCAAGAAGATCCCCTGCGCTTGCTGCGGGCGTATCGGCAAGCCGCGCAACTTCAGTTTCAAATTGATGAGACAACCCGAGAAACCATTGGAAACCTTGCCCCTGACTTGCAACAAGTGGCAGCAGAACGCGTCCAAATGGAACTGTCTTATATCTTAGCGATCGCGCCGGGGAGTTTCTACTTACAGCAAGCCTGGGAAGATGGCATTCTTTCCACTTGGTTTCCTTGTCTGACTGTCCAAAAAGTTGCCCAAGTACCAAAAGTCGATGCAGCGGCAAAGGCATTAAGCCAACGCTGGCCAAAGCTATCATCAGAATGGGACAAAAATGTTGGGGGCAAATCTGATTCCTTACAAGCCTTAGCCAAATTAGCCTGTTTAGTTCCCAATTCTCCTGAATCAGCAGAGGAACAACTCACGACACTAAAATATTCTCGGGCTGAAATTCGTACCGTTACCGCCACGATTAATTTACTGCCTGAGTTATTAAACACCAATATTGCAACAATGACCTTGCGGGATCAATATTTCTTTTTCCAAGAGGCAGTGCAGGTATTTCCTTGTTTGTTGCTAACAGCCGTAGCGAAGGGATTAAATATAGACGCCGCTAGCCTTCTCATTGAACGCTATCTCAACCCTGAAGATCCGGTAGCCTATCCCAAACCGATTGTAACGGGAAAAGAGCTTCTGCGATCGCTGTCTTTATCTCCCTCCCCCCTCATTGGTAAACTATTGACGGAACTGCAAATCGCTTACATTGAAGGAAGAATCCAGTCGCAACAGGAGGCTTTAGAATTAGCGCGATCTTGGTTAGCATCAGAGGCAATAAGCAGCGACTAAGCCATGATTGATTGAAGTGTCTTCCATAAGAGTGATTTTCGATGATTCCCTTCTCCAACGCCTCTCAATCACGCTATAATGCTAATAATTCGGAGTCGTTATGAGTTTGACTAAAATATGGCAGATCAAACAGTAGAAAACCTTGTCATCATTGGATCAGGACCCGCAGGTTATACGGCAGGGCTTTATGCGGGACGTGCCAACCTCAAACCGGTAATGTTTGAAGGGTTTCAAAAAGGCGGTGTTCCTGGTGGACAGTTAATGACCACCAGCGATGTCGAAAATTATCCAGGCTTTCCTAATGGGATTACTGGCCCCCAACTCATGCAAGACATGAGAGCGCAAGCCGAACGTTGGGGCACTGAAATTTATACAGAAGATGTTATTTATGCCGATTTAAAACAACGTCCCTTTACCATACGTTCTCAGGAACGGGAAGTCAAGGCCCACAGCGTTATTATTGCTACCGGTGCCAATGCCAAACGCCTACACCTTCCCAATGAAGATAAATTCTGGAATATGGGCATTTCCGCTTGTGCCATTTGTGATGGGGCAAACCCGATGTTTAAAGGGAATCATGTCGTGGTTGTTGGCGGTGGCGACTCCGCAGCAGAAGAATCCATTTATGTTACCAAATACTGCGACATGGTGCATCTGTTAGTCCGCCGCGACGAATTGCGGGCTAGCAAAACCCTGCAAGATCGTGTTTTGAATCATTCCAAAATTACTGTCCATTGGAACACAGAAGCCGTGGATGTCTATGGGCAAGAAGGCGGTTTCTTGGAAGGGGTCACCATTGTTAATAATAAAACCGGCGAACAAAGCAATTTGCCGGCGCGAGGGTTATTCTACGCAATCGGTCACACGCCCAACACCCAATTATTCCAAGGACAACTGGACTTAGATGAAACTGGCTATATTATTACCAAGCCTGATTCGGTAGAAACCAATATTGAAGGAGTCTATGCCGCAGGAGATGTCCAGGATCATGAGTTCCGACAAGCAGTAACCGCGGCCGGAACTGGCTGTCAGGCTGCCATGTTATCTGAACGCTGGTTATCGGCTAACGAATTAGCAACGGAATATCATCAAGAGGAAAGCGGAGAAGAAACCGCAACCGTTGCTGCCACTCAAGACGAAGATAAGCCGGAAGCTGATACCGCAGAAACCTTTGATATTAATGAAACCCGTCACTATGGCGGTTATGCCTTGCGCCGGCTATTCCACGAAAGCGATCGCGTGTTAGTGGTTAAATATGTGGGTCCCAATTGCGGCCTCTGTGCGACACTGAAGCCGATTCTCGATGGCGTGATTGATGAATATGCCGACAAGGTTCACTTCGTGGAAATTGATATTGCCGAGGAACCCGATATTGCCGAAAATGCCATGGTAACGGGAACGCCAACGGTTCAGTTCTTCCGCAATCAAGAAATTGTCGATCAACTGCGCGGCGTTAAACAGAAAAGCGACTATCGCGACAGAATCGAACAGTATCTTCCTGAAACGGTAAGTGCTAAGTAAGATGGGAAGCAATTTCCCCCCTTATGCAGTTCAGTGAGGGGGGATTAACTTAATCTTTGAGATAAATGCCTAAGCCGTTATGCACTCGGGCTGCCGTTGCCGGTGGGCGGTTAATCAGTTCGCCGCTGAGATAAAGGGAAGTCGAACTGCCGCCATCTAAATTCAAAGCCTCGATCGCGCCCAAACGCGCTAAAATTGTCGTTGCTTCCGATAAAGTGGGACCTTTGCGGTTAACACCGTCTCCCATGGCCACTAACAGAATTTTGCCTTGTCCAGTGAGCGCGATCGCGCTACGATGAGCTTTCTGATTGATAAAGGCGTTGCTAAAGTTTTCCCCTTTCGCATCCAACACCACTTGTTGATTTTTAATTAATAAAGGTCCCGCCGCGAGAATATGGGGATAGCGATCAAAAAGAGACGGTATCGTCTGACTTTGCAGTTCCAGTTCCATTCCCGCCTTGAACATCGACGCCAATTGGGGTTTTTTGCGCAGGGTTAAGAGATACCCATCGGCAGGAATCGGAATCCGTTGCCCTTGATTAAATTTCCCAGTTTGCAAGCGCTGCACTTGTTCATTGTCGACCACCACGATAATTTCGTTATCTGTCAGCGGTGTATAAGTATCTCCCCAGGCAGGGGTATAACGGGCAATTCCCGACTGAACATAGCCACTATTCAACGCTTGTAGAGAAAATCGGTTGCCGGTTTCGGTAATGAGGGTTTCTTCGTAGCGCAAGCGATCCATGATCAGTTGTCCGCGATCATTCCACGCGATCGCGCCTCGATTTAAGATAGGACTAGAATACCATTTTCCGTCTTGTTTAATCGCCCCCAGCGGCAATTTCCGATCGCGGTTAAAAAAGCCCCCATTAATGGCAATGCTCACTTGCGATTGCTCACTGGTCTGGGCTAAGGTAGCAATACCTCGCATGTTTTGCGGATTATGCCAAATCGGTTGGAAATCCAACTGGTGAAAACTGGGATCAATTTCCAACCAAGTGACAGCAAACTCACTGTCTTGCACAGGGATATAGTCTTGTCGCCACAGAATTCCTTCTGCCCAGCGAATTTGGCGCGATCGCAAATCATCCCGGCGCAAATCAATGACTAGTCGGGCGGGATTGGCTAAGGTACTGACTCGCAAGTTTAGAGACTCCGGCAAATCAATCTGGAGTTTGGTTTGTTTCCCCGCTGCCTTTACTGCCAGTAAAGACTGATTAGTCTGTTGTTTCCTTGCCTCGGTTATTTCCGGGTTGGGGGAAAACTGTTGGCTAATCCGAGTCGGCGTGGAAGCAGATAAAGTAAAGCTTGCTTGTTGTCTTCCTTCCTCCATCTGCCAGAGAATGGGATGATCTAAATCGATGACAATGCGTTCTCCCCAAGTTTGTTTTCCCAGGCGAATATTTTGAACTTGTGCTGGCGGCGTTGTTATCTCTAGGCGATTCTGAAAAACCGCTAATTGTTCCGTACTCTGTTGTAAGATTGGGGTTAGATCCAGATAGCGATTGGGCCCGAGATGTTGTGCCCGAAGACGATAAGCGGAACGATTATCTCCATTGAACCACCACACTGGTTGCACTTGCGGGTTATTGCTGCTGAGCAATTCTAAACCGAGACGTTGTTGCGCCGCCGCATCGGTAATCCCAAGATAGGTATTTCCCTCTTCTTGCCATTGTCGCCAACTAATGGGCACTTTCTCCCCATTGATGCTAATTTCTTCTCCTTGACGCAAGATAGTCGCCGAAGAAGACGGTTGTTGCGCATTGCTAACGGTAGCAAAAACAATACAGGCAATGACAGTGGTGAATCCCAGTGCAATTTGACGCGGTCGCTTATCCCATTTCATGCTTTGTTGGAGGGCAAATTTGTTTAATTTTCTCATAGAAAGGCGTGAGCAGAACCAACTAAATTAACCATCAAATCAGGTAAAATCAAGTTGGTCTTTGCTGTGTGTTGTGAGGTTAGCGTGAGTTATTCCCCCAGCCTTTCGGAAAACGGTACTACTGACGTGCAACTGCATCCGCAAGTTTCTGTTATTATTCCGATTTATAATGAAGTAGAAAGTTTAGTCTCTTTAGTGAGCGCGATCGCGCAAAGTCTTGTCACCACCTCTCGCCATTACGAAATCATTTGCGTGGATGACGGCTCAAAAGACGGTTCCATTTCCCTTCTCAAAGAATTAGCCCAAACGCGAACTGATTTGCGGGCTGTGCTTCTTCGCCGCAACTATGGCCAAACCGCAGCAATGGCAGCTGGCTTTCATTATGCCCAAGGAGACATTATTGTTTCCTTAGATGCCGACTTACAAAATGATCCCAGCGACATTCCCCGTATCATTGCCAAAGTTGAAGAAGGCTATGATCTCGTCAGTGGCTGGCGACAAAACCGTCAAGATGCCGCCCTCACTCGCTTGCTTCCCTCAAAAATTGCCAATTGGATCATTGGACGAGTCACTAATGTTCGCATTCACGATTATGGCTGTTCTCTCAAAGGGTATCGCGCAGAATTGCTGGCAGACATGAATTTATATGGGGAACTCCATCGCTTTCTCCCTGCCCTTGCCTTTATTGAAGGGGCAAAAATTGCCGAAATTCCGGTGAAACATCATCCCCGACGCTACGGCAGCAGTAAATACGGGTTAGGGCGTACCTTACGGGTTTTAATGGACTTGCTAACTATTTGGTTTATGCAGAAATTTCTGACGCGCCCTATGCATGTTTTTGGGTCTCTTGGTTTAGTCTCAATGGGTTTAGGCGTCTTAACCGGTGTGTATTTAACGATTTTAAAATATGGATTTGGGCAAGATATCGGCAATCGCCCGTTACTCATTTTAGTCGTTATTTTATTATTAGCAGGGGTACAATTATTTTCTTTTGGATTATTAGGAGAACTCTTGATTCGGACTTATCATGAATCTCAAGGTAAACCCATCTATCGAGTGCGAGAAGTGGTTTCCACCACGAATGAATAGGTAGGTCAATGCAATCAATTTCCCGTTTTTGAGAGTGCTAGACAGGGTCTAACCAGGATTACAGGACAATCGGATATGTTAATCATGTGATGTTCGTGCTTAAATGGCAGTTCATATCAGGGATTTTGGCATATAATTTCAGTAATTATACGCAAGGTACAACCAAGGGAAAGCATGTTGAAGATCTATACGATTATGATGCTTGGGCCAGGGGGGTCTGGAAAAACTGTTTTTCTGGCTAGCATGTATAAAAAACTAGCAACCCAGGGGAAGTTAGGTTTCTTTCTAGAAATTGACAGCGCTGAAAAACGCAAGCGTCTTCAAAAAAATTATACCCAAGTTGCTTTAGAAGAACAATGGCCAGAGGCAACTAGTTTATCTGATATTTCTAAATGGAAATTTTCTTGTAAAGTTCAAAACGAGTATTTATCGAATTATCCGGTTTGCGATTTTGTTTATATGGATTATGCCGGTGTCAAGCTAACTGATGAAATGGAACAAGAGGATATTATATTTGAAAATCACTTAAAAGACGCAGATGCCCTATTCGGATTATTAGACGGTCAAAAAATATACGACTTGATGCATGGCGGAAAAGTGGGTCAACGATGGATGATCAACGAATTGCCGAACCTATTAGAGTATATGCAAAATACAGAAAATCCGGCTCATTTTTTAATTAGTAAGTGGGATCTTTTAGAAAGTCACTATACTTTAGAGCAAATCAAAAATAAATTACTAGAAATTGAAGAATTTCAAAATGTTATTCAGCAACGCAATTGCGCCAATTCTCCAATTTATTTAATTCCGGTTAGTTCAGTTGGCATGGGATTTACTGAATTACAACCGGATGGAACAATAAAGAAAAACAACGATCAACTTCCCCAACCTTATCAAGTTGAAATACCTTTAGCTTGTGTTTTGCCTGATCTGATTCGAAGGCAATTAAATGAAGTCATTCAAGAAAAAGAAAGGAAAATTCAGGAAAAAATGGAATTTGAATTGAACTTGAATTTGTGGGATAAACTGCAAATCAATATTGTAAGAATTGCTAAATTTTTCCTTAAGCCTATCCGCGCTGTTTTACCGCGAAAATATCAGTTAACGAGTCGCATTTCACAACAAATTGCTAACCTCATCAATTCTCTAGAGAAACCTGTGAAGCAAAAAGAAAAAGCCGCTCAAAAACGTATTGAAGATTTAAAATATAAGCAAGCTAAATCCATTCAAAAATTGGAAAATAAAGAATCAGCATTAAACCATGCCCTGAACTGTTTTTTATCTTTGATTCGTGACTTAGAACGGAAATATCCCAATTCAAAATTAAAAGTTTAAAGGGATGGGAGATCGCTTGAGAAAATGGCTAATTGGAAACCCGATTGCCGCTAGCTGCAAGGCGAATGCGCGATCGCGCGGTTAAATCCGATTCCGCTTGTTCCCGTTGCTGTAAATATTCTTGAATTTCTGCAGCAAAGACTGTTTTGGCTAAAGCTTCCAATCCCACAATCGCCGCATAACGAACAATCCATTCTTCATCTTTGGCAACTGTCATTAGTGTTTCCAAAACTTTTCGTTGTGCTTCCTCTCTGGCTTCTGGAGACAGTTTTTCCCAACGCAATTCCCCTAAGCCCTTGGCAGCGGCGCGACGTACACTCAGAGAAAAATCATTAGTAGCAGCATCCAATAAAATATCTAATGCCTCGGGATTGGCAATTCTCGATAACGCCCGAATCGCCCAAGCCCTTGCCCCATAATCATAGCCATCCAGTTGGCTAATTAAGGTGGGAACGGCAACATCTCCCAACTGCACTAAGCCTTCCACCGCAGCCACGGCTGCCCCAGGATTATTAAATCCTAACACTTTAATCAGCGTGGGAATTGCTTCCTCGGATTGGCTGCCGCTTAAAGCCCAAACGGCTTTGACTAACTCTTCTGAGGAACTGGCGTTTTCAACAGCTTGGATAAGAGATTCTGACAAGGCTCAACTTAGGATAATTGGACTATATCAGATTTTTGCATTTTTCGGGCCACAGTAACAATTGGCAAAAACAAAATGATAAGCTAACGAATGCGTTACCAATTCCGGATCAGATTGAATAATACTATGACAACTCAGAGTGAACTTCCTTCTTTGTTGAAAGTTGCCCATGGCGAGAGTGTATCACGGCCGCCCGTTTGGTTGATGCGTCAAGCAGGACGCTACATGAAAGAATATCGAGAGTTGCGAGAGAAATATCCCAGTTTCCGAGAACGATCAGAAAATCCGGATCTCGCCATTGAGATTTCGCTACAGCCTTGGCGGGCATTTCAACCGGATGGCGTCATTCTGTTCTCTGATATTTTAACCCCGTTGCCGGGAATGGGAATCGATTTTGATATTGTCGAAAGCAAAGGACCGGTCATTGATCCGCCGATTCGCACCCAAGCCCAAGTGGATGCCATGCATTCCCTGGATCCAGAAAGTTCCCTTCCCTTCATTAAAACCATTCTCAAAAGCCTGCGAGAAGAAGTGGGCAATCAATCCACTGTTTTAGGATTTGTCGGGGCGCCCTGGACGTTAGCGGCTTATGCCATTGAAGGGCAAACCTCTAAAAATTATTCTAATATCAAGGGGATGGCGTTCAAAAATCCCCAGTTGTTGCATCAGTTTCTAAGCAAGGTGGCGGACGCGATCGCGATTTATGTCCGTTATCAAATTGATTCTGGGGCACAAGCGGTACAAATGTTTGATTCTTGGGCAGGACAACTGAGTCCCCAAGATTACGAAACCTTTGCGCTCCCTTACCAGAAACGGGTGGTGGAACAAGTGAAACAAACCCATCCCGATACCCCCTTAATTCTCTATATTAGCGGTAGTGCCGGTGTTTTGGAACGCATGGGACGCACCGGATTTGATATTATTAGCTTAGATTGGACGGTTGATTTAGCTGAAGCCAGACAACGCTTAGGACAAAATACCAAGGTGCAAGGCAATGTTGATCCTGGGGTATTATTTGGATCGAAAGATTTCATTCGCGATCGCGTTTTAGAAACGATTCGCAAGGGAGAAAATCGCGGGCATATTCTCAATTTAGGCCATGGTGTTTTACCGGGAACACCGGAAGAGAATGTTCGACATTTCTTTGAAGTGGCGAAAGAAGCAACAATTGAAAATTAAAATTGATTCCCCCTTTTTTAGATCAATGAAGGGGGATTTTGTTGTTTGTTGAAATCTGGATTGAACCACAAAGACACAAAGAGCACTAAGAATGTTTCCATGCGAATTTTAGTTACTGGTGGAACGGGTTGTATTGGTCACTATTTAGCAGAAGATTTAATTCAAAACACGGATCATGAACTATTTTTCTTAGTGCGAAATCCAGATAAAATTCAATTTGACTCAGAAGCGCGTTCGGGAATTCATATTCTCACTGGCGATTTAGATAAGATTCACGAGTTTCAAAACTTACTAAAAACGATCGATGTTGCGATTTTAGCGGCTACAATTTGGGGGGGAACAGAACAAACGTTCAGAATTAATGTTGATAAAACACTAGAATTATTAAATTTATTAGATTTCGAAACTTGTCAGCAAGTTATTTATTTTTCCACCGCCAGTATTCTCGACTATCATCATCAGTTATTACCCCAAGCAGGAAAAGTTGGAACAGATTACATTCGCTCCAAATATGAATGTTACCGCAAAATTAAACAACATCCGCTTGCGTCTAAATTAACCATTGTTTTTCCCACTTTAGTATTAGGGGGAGATAGCAATAAGCCCTATTCTCATATTTCTGCTGGGCTTCCTGATGTTGCCAAATGGGTTAACTTAGCCCGTTGGTTAAAAGCAGATGGCAGTTTTCACTTCATTCATGCCCAAGATATTGCCAAGACAGTTAATTATTTAATTCATCATCCGTCTAAGGAAGCAACTACCCGAGAATTTGTTTTAGGAAGTCCAAAAGTGACAGCAAATCAACTCATTGAGACTCTGTGCGACTACTTAAATAAACCAATTTATTTCCGTATCCCCTTATCATTAACGTTAGCCAAATTCTTAATTGCAATTCTTCCGATTCAAATGGCAGAGTGGGATCGCTTTTGTTTAGAATATCGCCACTTTAGCCACAAGAATCCGGTTAATCCCGAAAGTTTTAATTTAGAAACTTATTGTCCGACGTTGAGGGATGTTTTCAAACAGCATCATCTTTGACGAAAATTATTGCGTTTCTGACTTGATTGAACAATCGTCTGATCATTCTTGAGTAATGATCCCATAGTCAGTAAAAGTAATTTTCTAGATCTTGAGTACAGAGAGTAAGATAAATAAAAATAAAGATATTCTAGAAACGAATGAACAATGACAAATTACTAATGACAAATAAGCAATCGATTCCTTAACTAACTGAGTTGGGAGTTAACCTGGCGTGAGTCAATCCGATAAAATCTATGGTTAGTAAGATTGTAAAAGATGATGATTTGCTAGAAAATAGTAAATAAGAAATGACGAGCAATGAATACCAAATCGCGAATTAGATGGTAAAAAGTCCTCAAACCAACAGTGAACGAAGACAACAATGGCGTTCCGAAATTACATCGCTACCTTCTTGGTTAAAACGGCCAATTGGGAATGCAAGCGACATTTCAACCGTTCAACAAGTTATTAAACAGCGCGACATTCACACCATCTGCGAAGAAGGGCGTTGTCCCAATCGTGGGGAATGTTACAGCAACAAAACCGCCACGTTCCTCTTAATGGGAGCAACCTGTACTCGCTCTTGTTCTTTTTGTCAAGTGGATAAAGGTCATGCCCCCATGACTCTGGATCCCGAAGAACCGAAAAAAGTGGCTGAGGCAGTGCAAGCCCTAGACTTGCGTTACGCGGTGTTAACCTCAGTGGCACGAGATGACCTGGAAGATGGCGGGGCAAGTTGGTTTGTCAAAACCATGGACGCCATTCGGGAATATTCCCCCGGCACTAGGATTGAAGTGCTGACTCCTGATTTTTGGGGCGGCAAGAATTCAGAGCAAAAACAGCGCGATCGCGTGGCAACAGTGGTTCAAGCCAAACCAGCCTGTTACAACCATAACGTGGAAACGGTTCCCCGCTTAC
Source organism: Halothece sp. (assembly GCA_042218725.1). Taxonomy (GTDB): domain Bacteria; phylum Cyanobacteriota; class Cyanobacteriia; order Cyanobacteriales; family Rubidibacteraceae; genus Halothece. Next base: position 21,546 of record JBDGQV010000177.1, read on the forward strand.
AAGGGCCAGTGCGTCGAGGGGCCAAATATGATCGCTCTTTAGAAGTGTTAAGAATTGTCAAACAACTCGATCCCGAAATCCCCACCAAATCTGGGTTAATGTTAGGGCATGGCGAAACCGAAGAAGAAGTGATTGAAACCTTGCGAGACTTGCGGGAAATTGATTGCGATCGCGTTACGATTGGACAATATATGCGCCCTTCCCTAGAACACCGCCCTGTGCAAAAATATTGGACACCAGAAGAATTTGATCGCCTCGGCGCGATCGCGCGAGAAATGGGATTTGCTCATGTGCGTTCCGGTCCCCTCGTGCGAAGCTCTTACCATGCCGGAGAGGCGGATTAATTCTAACCTGGTAATGGAAGTCCCTTTAACGTAGAGGAAGAACATCTATGGCAAGTAAAACATCTGCAGATAAAATGCCAGTTCCCCAATCTGGTCAACCGCCTTATCGCTTTCGTACCATTTGGGCGTTAGTGTTATTAGCGGTCAACCTGCTGGTAGCAGGCATTTATTTCCACATCTTCAACATATAAAACTCATTTAAAAGCGTTGCCCCCTCTCCCTTCTCGTTAGGAAAGGAGGGGGCAGAACTATGATTAGCTGTATCAGTTTAGGGGCCGATTATATATAACTTATAGTCTATAACTTGTTAACGGTTTATTGGGTTAAACTTACTAATTTATCATGATGTCGTTTCAATCTCTGTCAATTGGATCAGGTATTGTTAACTTTTATGAATGTATAATAAAAAATGTAATAATGTTAAGGTTTTGTTACGATTTGCTCTGATCCCCAAAAATTAGGAACTAAACTCTCTAGGGGGAGGACAAATGTAGTAGTTTACGACTCGCCTCATCACAAAAAAAAGCAGTATCCGATTGGTTAAGCAGATTTGTTATGACTAGCTTCGCACAAGTTTCTCAACATAAATCGAATCAACAAGTTTCTGCCTGGATTCGCGGTTTACTTACCGTCGCTTGGGCAGATGGCGACTTTGACTTAGAAGAAAAGCATTTAATTGCCAAAATCACCCAAGAAGAGTTAACGCCCGATATCGAACTCAGTCAAGTCGATTTAATCAGCGCAGATGAGTTAGGAAAGAACTTAGGACAAGATAAAAAAGTTGCCGAAAATTTCTTGCGCACTGCAGTCATGGTTGCCCTTGCTGACGGCGTCTATTCTCGTGCCGAAGCTGATATCCTTAGTTCCTTTTGTCAGGCACTTGACTTAGAAATTGAAGCCCTCAAATCTTTAGAACATACCCTTTCTAATCGAGAGGCAGAAGAGGCCGGGGCAACCATCTCTGTCAAAGAGGAGCAACAGCAACAGAATCCCGAACATCCCCATTCTGACATTTTGAAACCGGTTCGCGACTGGTTGGATGGGATGGAAATTGAAGATCCCCGGGTGGCCAGATTTATTTGTAAATTAGTTCCCCCGCAATGTCCGTTTGAACGGGATATTAAACTCTTTGGCCACAAACTTGTTCACATTCCGCCATTGTGTAAACTCAATCCCCTTTACGAACAGTTAGTGGGATTGCGGTTTCGGGCATTGTCCTATCTCGCTGACGAATGCAACGAGGATGTTTCCAAATACGTTTAATTATGGGGAAGGCAACGTTTGGGCATAGGCTTGAACCTCGCTAATGGAAAAAAGCGACTGAAACTGAATCCCCTGTTCCTGATACAGTTCTTTTCCCCCTTGTTCGCGATCAACAATGGCTAAAATTTGACTGACCTGATACCCGGCAGCTTTTAATTGTTCGACTGCAAAAAGAGCGGAATTGCCAGTGGTCACCACATCTTCCAAAACGACTACCTTCGCTTGGGGAGGCAGTCTTTTTCCTTCCAAGTAAGCATTTGTGCCATGCCCTTTCGGGGTTTTTCGGACAATGATGCCGGGAATCGGACAATTTTCATAAGCAGAAACCACCGTAACGGCGCTGACCAAGGGATCTGCCCCCAAGGTTAAACCGGCAACGGCCTGGGTTTCGGAGGGCAAGCAAGAAAAAAATAGGTGTCCAATGGCAAAAGCCCCTTTGGCACTTAGGGAAACTGGTTTTCCGTTGATGTAGTAGGAACTTTTCTGTCCCGAAGATAGGGTGAAGTCTCCCTCTTGGTAAGCTTCCGTCGCGAGTAGATGTAATAATATCTCCCGCAGCTGATCGAAATTGACGGTTGCGAGATTAATTCGATTGGATTCAGTCAATGGTATCTAGGTTTACGATTAATTATAACTTAGCCAACTAACCCGGACCGTAATGCTCGCACCGCTGCTTGGGTGCGATCATCGGCACAGAGTTTATTCAGAATATTGCGAACATGGGTTTTGACAGTTCCCACGGTAATGTAGAGTTTTTCTGCAATTTCGGCATTACTGGCGCCTTCGACAATCAGCCGCAAAACTTCCAATTCCCGTTCTGTGAGGGGATAGGCTTCCACTAATTGCTCATATTCGGGATCAGCAGCGCTAATTTGTCGGGTTTCAGGCTCTTCTTCATTACCTTCCTTGCTGGGAATCGTTTTCGCTTTGGAAATCACCACCCGCGCGATCGCGGGATCGATCCAAGAACTGCCTTCCTTGGTTACGCGCAACGCTTCTAACAGTAAATCGAAGCTAATATCTTTCATGCAGTAGGAATCCGCCCCAGCAGCAAAAGCAGCTAAGACATACTCTTCACTATCTTGAAGCGTCAGAATAAGAATTTTAACTGATTTGAGGGCTTCGTTTTCTGCTTGAGCCTGTTTAAATCGAGTCGTCAACTCAATCCCATCCATGTCGGGGAGACCAATATCCACGATCGCGACATCAGGCTCTTTTTCCTCAATTAATGCTAAGCCTTGCTGCGCATTAACCGCTTCTCCTAAAAATTCTACTTCTCCCCGTTGCTCTAGCGCGGTGCGAATTCCAACGCGAGTCAAATCATGGTCTTCAATTAAAATGACTCTGATGTTACTCATTTTTCACGGTTTCCCTTTTTCTGACACTGATTGGCAACGCCCGCAACGTGCTACCAGTAAAGATATTTGTCAAAAATCATATCACTTTCCCTGGAAAATTGATAGAGCCGATTTCTGTTATGCCTTATCGGTAACTTGCTACTCTCATGGTTAATTCACCTTCGCGGGGATCATGAGTAAAAATAAAATAGCCGCTCTTTTGTTCCCCGGCGGCAAGAAAGGAGATTTGTTGTTCTCCGACTTCCATATCTTCAGGAGAATTAATGGTTAGAGAAGCCACAATCTGCACTGATTCGGCAAAACTTCCCCCGACATTTTTAATAACAAAGGGTTGATAAAATTGCTCTTTTCGAATTTCTACCACCGCTTGCGGATGAACTTCCAATATCGGAGGCGACTGTTGGGTTAATAACCAATCATAGATAATGAGTCCAATGAGGATCAGGAGGATGCCGCTACTGGTAATAAAGGTCGTCCATTCTGCCCAATTTCGTTGTTTGGGGGACTCAGCAGTGGTTTCGGTTTGGGATTGATTTGGAGATTCGCTCATATCACCAGTCTGCCAGCAGCGCCGCCAATGGTTGCCGGCAATCCTAAAATGATGGTTTCACTTAACCATTCTTGCCAAGGGTCATCCCAACTGAGTTGTTGGAAAAACCATAACATTAACGCTGAAGCTAAAAGACATACCAAATAGCAAATTAACGTTTCATTGATGGGACGTTGCAATAAGCCTTTTTGTTGACGGCGTTCGCTTTGATTGGTTAGCCCGGCGACAAAAACAATACTGTAAGAAATAATCACAGAAGCAAAAATAATAAGCAATAACCAAAGCGGAGCAATTGAGGCTGACAACAGAGATACTTCGTCAGTGGGAGCAATACTAAAGGCAACAATTAAAGAACCAATTAAGGTAGCATCTAAATCGGCGACAAGGGCTTGAAAAATGCTATTTTTAGGCAAACGGCGGGCTTTTTTAACCGTCCTGGGCACGCGATCCCCTCTAAGGCTGGAACGGGCTAAGGCAACCCCAATGGAAAAGGGAATACACTCAAACACCAGTTTTCCTAAGGCTTCATTTAAAGGGGTATCGAGGGTAATGCGACATAACAAAATTAAGGCCAACAAAGCGCAAACAATGCCAATTGCCATTGCTTCCACGGTTTCCATCAAAGCATCAATCGGCTGAATATCCAGAGAACTGCGAAACCCCTCGCTTTGGTTCAGCAAATAAATAACAAAAAAGGTAATGCCCAAGGCAAGCAACATCCAAGCTGGGGTCGTACTGGATCCAATCCACCACACCTCCACGGTGTAAAGTAAGGGCAACCCAAACAGAAATGCTCCAGATGCGCCGCGCAACAGATTTAGCAACTCTGCTTGCCAAACGGAATTTGGAGAAGAAGAATTTTGCATATCAGCTTCCTAGAGAGTCCCATCAACTCCACGCTAAACTATAGTATGGCGTTACTGATATTCAAGGCACCAATGATGAATAATCCCTCTGTTAATAATCCTTCGCTGCGTCAAGAGCCGCGCTATGAACCGGCTTCTGTGATTCCGCTCAAACAAGATGGTTCCCTACTCGATTGGCTAGAGGCAAATAATCGGCTAATGCCTCGCGAGGTAGAAAGCGAAAATGAAAAATATCTCGAAGAAGACGAAGAAATTGCTCAATTAATGGGAGAAGATTATCGAGGCAGCGGCGATACGCTTGGCGATACTGAATTAGAGTAACTCTGACATAGCAGTTCCCTTCCAAAACATCCACCCCAATCAAAGCATAATGAACTATTAAGAATTTGGGGCGATCCTTAATATTGCTTCAAAATAGGTAAGCGAAAACTTGCAACGCTAACACGCACGAGTAGAAGAATTTATGAAGCCAATTCGTACCTTTAACGTCTCGCCTTCCCTTCCTGAGAAATTAGAGCCCTTGAGAAAGCTCGCGTATAATATCCATTGGGATTGGAATATTGAAGCCAAAGATCTCTTTCGACGCTTAGACAGCGAATTGTGGGAATCTTGTCGTCATAATCCGGTTGCTTTATTAGGCAATATTAGCCAAGAAAAACTAGCTCAGATTGCAGAAGATGAGGGCTTTTTAGCCCAAATGCATCGAGCTGAACAACAGTTAGATCAATATTTACAAGAACGGAACTGGTTTCGCAAAAATCGCGAGCAATCTTCCCAACAAGAATGTTACGCTTACTTCTGCGCCGAATATGGGTTAACGGACTGTCTTCCTTTATATTCAGGCGGTTTGGGAGTTTTAGCAGGCGACCATCTTAAATCGGCAAGCGATTTAGGTTTACCGATGGTTGCTGTGGGATTGCTCTACCAACAAGGCTTTTTCTCTCAATATTTAAACGCCGATGGTTGGCAACAAGAAAGCTATCCGGTCAATGATTTCAGCAATATGCCCTTGCATTTAGAGCATAATGCCGATGGCTCGGAATTGCGCATTGAAGTCGATTATCCGGGGCGCACGGTTGATGCTCGCGTTTGGCGCATTGATGTGGGTGGTGTTCCGCTCTATCTCTTAGATACCAATATCGAAACCAATTCTGAATACGACCACGATATTACTGATCGCTTGTACGGCGGCGATTTGGATATGCGTATCCATCAAGAGATGATGCTGGGCATTGGCGGTTTTCGCGCTCTCAAAGCCCTGGGTTATTCGCCCACAGTATTCCATCTCAATGAAGGCCACAGTGCCTTTTTAGTATTAGAACGGATGCGTCGTTTAGTCGAGGATGATGGATTGAGTTTTGACGCAGCCAAGCAGATGGTCCAGTCCAGCCAGATGTTTACCACTCATACTCCCGTATCGGCAGGGTTTGATATGTTCAATCCTGACCAAACCATGTATTATGTGGGACACTATGCCGACATCTTTGGCTTATCTCGGGAAGAGTTTTTAGCCATGGGACGCGAAAATACCGGCGATTTGTCTTCCCCGTTTAGTATGGCTGCTTTGGCATTGCGCACCAGTTCCTTCCTGAATGGTGTCAGCAAATTGCATGGGGAAGTATCGCGGGATATGTTCAAGGGGATGTGGAAAGGTCTCCCCACCGAAGAAGTTCCCATTACTTCCATTACTAATGGCGTTCATGCTCGCAGCGTTGTCGCTAAATCCAAGCAACAACTTTATGATCGCTATTTAGGTCCCAGTTGGTCGGATAAAGGGGCTGACGATCCGCTTTGGGAAAAAGTCAATGCCATTCCCGATGATGAGTTATGGCGCAATCATGAGCGCGCTCGCGCCGACATGGTCGTTTTGGTCCGGGATTGGTTGCAGAAAAAGTTGCGCCAACGCGGAGCTTCTCAAGCCGAACTCGACAAGGCAAAAGAAGTCCTGGATCCCGATGTGCTAACCATTGGGTTTGCCCGACGCTTTGCCACCTATAAACGGGCGACCTTATTCCTGCGGGATATTGAGCGCATCAAGAAAATTATCATGGGCAATCCCAATCGTCGCTTGCAATTTGTGATTGCCGGGAAAGCTCACCCGAAAGATATGCCCGGGAAAGAGTTGATTCGGCAACTGATTCATACAGCACGGGAAGAAGGAATCGACGAATATGTGGTCTTTGTACCGGATTATGATATTCATCTTGCTCGGGCAATGGTCGCCGGTTGCGATATTTGGCTCAATACCCCTCGCCGCCCTCGCGAAGCCTCAGGAACCTCTGGAATGAAAGCGGCAATGAATGGACTCCCCAATCTCAGTATTCTGGATGGATGGTGGGATGAAGCCGATCACACAGCCACCGGTTGGTCAATTGGTCAAGGCGAAATTTACGAAGACCAAGAATATCAAGATGAAGTAGAAGCCAATGCCCTCTATGATCTTCTGGAACAAGAAATTATTCCTCTGTTCTATAACCGGGATAACAATGGGGTTCCTCGCGGTTGGGTCCAAAAAATGAAAAATGCCATCCGCTTAAATACCCCTGAATTCAACACTTCCCGGATGTTGCGGGATTACAGTTTCCGTGGGTATTTCCCAGCCAGCGATCGCTTTTTCGCCATGACAGAAAATAACTACAGCAATGCGAAAGCCGTGGCGGAGTGGAAAAAAAATCTATTCGAGCGCTGGTATGATATCCGCATTGAGAATATTGAAGTTTCCGAGGAAACAGAGATCGTTATTAACGAAACCGTTGATGTCAAGGCAGTTTTAGATTTAGCGGGTTTAAAACCCGATGACGTCAGCGTAGAACTCTATCAAGGAAAAATGAATAGCGATGGAGACCTTGTCAATGCGACAGCAGTTCCAATGGAGTATACTGGCGATCACTCCGAAGCAGGGGCCGTTTACAAAGGGTCGCTGATGTTTCACTCCAGCGGTTTACAAGGGCTATCCTTGCGAGTTCTTCCCAAAAATGAATACATGGCTCATCCCCATGAGGTAGGCTTAATTCTATGGGCTGATGAACATCCCCTTAACAATTAACAATTGCTTTCTCTGTAAAACAAATAGGGGTTGATTCGCAAGGGGCTGTCTGCTGAACTCAGTTCGGCAGTTCTTATGCCCCGCCCCTTTCTTTTCATTATTGATCAGCAGTCATAATTTCCCAAACCACATTATCTTGTTCTAAAAAGTCATAACTAAAATGATCTGTTTCATTGGTATCGGTTAATTCTAAGTTATAAAAATTGATTACTTCATCATCAAAATAAGGACCGGCATGCCAAGTTCCTTTATGGAGTTTGATAAAACAATTTCCAGGAATTTGGAATGCTTTTAATTGCTCAGTATTCGGTTCAGTATTGTTACTTGGCGGCGCGACAGCTAATAACCAAGTTTTTCCTTCTAATGACCCCAAACATTGAGTACATAATTGATGGCGGGTAATTCGATGAAATTCTTTGCCACGCTGTTTTAATTGCATAATATAAAAGCGCGGTTGTCCTTGACTTAAATCAAGTTGCGCGTCTGTTTGATCATAAGGTTTCCCATCTTCTGAGGGTAAAACTAGGTCGCCATAAGGCGCAAATGCAGATTTCGTCACCCATTCTGCAGATAAGGTTTGGCGTGTTGCTTGTACCATGGTGATTGCTAATTTATTATTCTCAATAATTTAAAAAGAGTTTTTTAAATGCTCCGGTATTTCCTAAGAAGAAGGATTGGTCAAAAATTGTTTTTCAATGGTTGGAATCGCATCAATTAATTTGCGAGTATAAGCTTTTTCCGGTGTTTGATAAATGGTTTTAGCAGTGCCAATTTCTTCAATTTTCCCCTTGTTCATTACCATAACGCGATCGCTGATAAATTTGACAACACTCAAGTCATGGGAAATGAAAATATAGGTTAATCCAAATTCTTGTTGCAACTCTTTCAGCAAGTTTAAAACTTGCGCTTGCACCGAAACATCTAATGCCGAAACGGATTCATCACAAATGATAAATTGGGGATTTAAGGCAAGAGCGCGAGCAATGCAAATGCGTTGGCGTTGTCCGCCTGAAAATTCATGGGGATACCGGTTAATATCATGGGGACGCAACCCGACTCGTTCTAGCAGATAGGCTACTCTTTCTTGCCGTTCGCGAGGGCTTTGATATTGTTTATGAATGGTTAACGGTTCCAGAATGGTTTTACCAATGGTGAGGCGAGGATTTAGGGAATTATAGGGATTTTGAAACACAATTTGCATTTGACGCCGGAGACGGCGCAATCGCTTGCGTTCCCGATTCACCATTTTTTCCCCTCGCAGGAGACGAGGCAGCCGCTTTTCTCCCCAGTAAGTAATGTTCTCGCCATTAAACCAAATTTGTCCTTCTAACGGGGAAATTAACTTGAGCAAGGTTCGCGCTAAAGTGGACTTCCCACAACCGGACTCACCCACTAATCCTAAAGTTTCCCCAGGATAGACATTAAACGATACCCCATTTACTGCCATAAAATAGCGCTTGGGTTCTCCAAAAATTCCCCGCAACGGAAACCCCACTTGTAAGTTTTTAACGGTTAATAAAGGTTTATCAGCGCCATGGTTGTCATTGGCAGGCGTCTCATTTGTCGCATCTTCCTCTGTTTGAGGATCTAAGGGCGGATCATCTCTTAATTTTCCTTCTGTTGTTAGAAAATCAGCAACAGTGGGCAAATAAGTTGGCGTATAGTTTAAACGAGGGCGACAAGCAAGCAGTCCTTTGGTATAAGGATGTTGCGGGGCAGTAAAAATGCTTTGACTGTCTCCCGATTCAACAATTTCCCCCTGATACATCACAGCGACTTGATCTGCTGTTTGTGCCACAACCCCCAAATCATGGGTAATAAAGAGCATGGACATACCCCGGGCCTGACACAAGTCTCGCAACAAATCGAGAATAGTTTTTTGGACAGTGACATCGAGGGCTGTGGTCGGTTCATCAGCGATTAATAAAGTGGGATTACAGGAAATCGCGATCGCGATCATCACCCGTTGCAGTTGCCCACCGGACAGTTGATGGGGATATCGTTCGAGAAAGGCTCGTTTTTTTTCATTAATAAAATAATTAATCTCTTTTTCCGAAAGATGAGGGTTTTGTTGCCAGCCCTCTTCCCGCAATGTTTCATCCGAAGGAAGCAATTGCACTTCCTGCAATCGGGCAATGGCTTGTCGCCGCGCTTCACTGGGAGAAACGGTTTGATGTTGCCGAATGGCCTCCGTAATCTGAAAGCCAATGTTATAAACTGGGTTCAGCGAACTCATTGGCTCTTGAAAAATCATGGCCATTTTCCCGCCCCGATAATGCCGTCGTTGCGTATCGGGAAGACTGAGTAAATCAACGGGAGAAGCCTCGCTGCTGTGACGAAAGTAGATTTCACCCTCGGTGACGTTTCCCGGATAACCCACCAATCCCATCAAAGCCAGAGCGGTGACTGATTTTCCTGACCCTGATTCCCCGACCAAACCCAGAGTTTGTCCTTGAGGAATTTGAAAATTAATGCCATTTACGGCAACAACCTGTTCTTCTTCTAGGAAAAATTCCACTTTCAGGTTGCGAACATCAATCACCACATTTTCCATAAGACTCTCCCAACAAACTCGCTGTTTTGAAAATTTATAGAAAGATTGCTAAACGCTAATTTCCCGTTACTATAACACTAATTTCCAGTTGGATTGACCAACATGGCATCAACTGGGATGCAGAGGCCGTTTTAAATTTAATTATTCTCATTAACGATAGCATCACTGCTTTTCTGGCCAAGGGGAGAGCCACTTTAATAATTCTTTACTTTGTATTTCGCTATTTTGTAACATACTATACAGAATTTTGTGTTATATTTAAATCAAGAAGATAAATAAAAGTATAAGGAGATTAACCATGTCTGCAGAACAACAAGCCCGCGCTCTAATGATGCGTCATCATAAAATGATCAAAAACCGTCAGCAATCAATGTTAGGACGGGCTGCCTCTGAAATTGGCATGGATATTGACACTGCTCAATACTGGGGTCATATTCAAGGCAAACCCAATCCTAGCTTCCGTGACTCTTACGATCGCAGTGGCGTCTCCTATAGCTAAATTGTCGCTATTTAGAAATTGCTAATTCAAATTGCGTGAGTTAAAAACAATTAATCCAAAATCGCCCCCCAATCTCCCAAGGTTGGGGGTTTTTATTAGTAATTAATCTCCTTGATATCGCAAAACCACCAAACTTCTTGCGCCAATTTTTAAGGGAATCACATTGGCAATATTGGAATATTCCCCCTGCGTTGTTTCTAAGACAGTTCCCTGAGAAGAAGGCTGACAAGTTTGGAATTCTTGTAAATGGCTTTGTGAAGCCGCGGCCACCGCTTCACCGTCAAATAAAACTTCCCATCGCCCGAAAAAGCCTTCTGGTGTCGGCAGTTCGTAGGTTTGCTCCCCTTCAAAGGTTTGCGTTCCCAAATTGAAAATAATCAGAAGCGATTCTTCTTTTGAGAAATGGCTGCGCCGAAAAATCGCAATGAGGGAGGCAAAGCTATTGCAATGATGCATTTCCGGGAAAACTAGGGGTTGATCGGTTCCTCCTTCTAGCTTGGTATAGTGACGAAAAATATTGCGCAACTGTACCATGTCGCGACGATGTTGTTCATGGAAATGATAAATGGTACGAGCAGATAATCCTGTTTGTTGCCAAGTTTGCAATTGTGAAGTAGGCACCCCTTCCCAAGTCACTTTCCACTGTTCCGGTTCATCGAGTGCCCCTAAACTCAAGCTATCAACCCCTGGGGTAAACATATAGCGCGACTTGGCAATAAACATGGTGAGGGCTTCTGCATTGCGAACCGTCCGACGCACATAGTCCAATAAGTGATGGTTATCCAACGAGCCCATTTCCACCAATTCATCCCCTTGGTTTTTGGCTAATTGCGCCGGATGACCGCCATAGGCCCAATTGACATGGGGACGGCCTGCCATGATATGGGGACAATACCAAGTTTCATCATGGAGTTGCGCGTACACTGCCTCAGGTCGCTGAGATTGCACCACATTTCGCACATGATTGGCAATAAACTCAATATTGGGCGCCAAGTGATGTTCCCGTTTCCCAACCGGTTTATACAGTTCCTCAACAATAGAAAATCCCATGGGGGCATAGAAGACATCAATGAAATCTTGCACCGCTTCATTTTGAGAAACTTCAAAGGTTTCCCCAAGGGTGATGACCTCTGGGCAAGTTTGTCTCAATTCTGCTTTCAGTTCTCGCAAAAACTGTTCCGCATGATTATAGTCGCGGTTGGAGTATTGCAAAATCAAACCGTCGATGTAGTCAATGCGAATTACCTTTAAGCGGTACTTTTTGATAAAACAAACCAGTTTTTCAATTAACATCCGCCGAATTTCAGGGATGGCAAGATTAAACATCCAAGTACCATAATCTCGGAACAGGTAAGCTTGGTGATCCACAAACCCCTGATCTAAGCCCTCAATTTGATCCATCGAACCAGGAAAAGGCTTATAAACTTGGTGGGCAAAAATCAGATCCGGAATAATCTGAATTTGTTCTCGATAAAAGCGATCTACAAGCTGTTTAAATTCTTGAGGCGTTCCAATTTGCCAGTCGAGATCAACAAAATTGTAAGTTAAATAGTTGTATTTGGGATTCAAATGGCTCCGATTCGCCACAGAAGCGCCTACAGGAACCATAATTTCATCAATTCCCAATTCCCCCAGACAACCTGGGATATCAGTTTTCAAAATGCGGTTGGCAAGGGATTGATTAGCTAACCCTTCTTCAAAGTTGTTGGGGGCATATTTCCCGGCTTTATACCCGGCCAGCAACCCTTCTAGAGTTGTTTCCAACAAAACGCGGCCGTGATTAATTGCAGGAGGATCATGTTGCCACTGATGGCGCAACGCAGGAACATAAATTTGTTCATAGCGACTCATCAAGTCATTGATTGGCGTAATCGTTTGCCAATCTTGTCCCGATTTTTGATAGCGAAATTGCAACTGGGTTCCTTCCGGAATACGCTCTAATTCTAGCCACCAATAGGGATGGTCTTGATCTGGCGGATTGAGCGGTTGCCATTGTTGCGTTGCGTTCACTTCTACGGAAAAGGTATCAGGGGCTTGCTCTCCTCGGGGAAGATAAACCGCTAAGTGCAAGTTGACCGTACCATCGGCAAATACTTCTCGAATTTGAGAAAGAAATTGCGCGTGATAACCGGAATCCCACTCTTCTTTAGCAAGGGGAGAGGAATTGCTTTTGGTAAACTTTGATAGCAGAGAATTGACTTTGGCTTGCATCGTTGTATAGTTAAGCAATTTTCGTTAAGGGAAATATTTTTATTATTAAGGGTTTGTTAAGTATAATAAACCTAGTTTTGGTAATCTCCTCAAATCAATCGATGGTTATTTGGGGAAAATGGCTGCCGCCACTATATTTGCTGTTACACAAACGACTAAAGATATAATTAATGGATTTTATTTCACTTTGGCTAGCTTATCAATTAAATGTTGTCTCACCAATGCCTGATGTCATTGGCCAGGTGAGTAATGAAAAACAACAGTTAATTATTCAAATTTCTTCTGGGGAGGAAGAAGCCAATTCCACCACTAAGTTTACCTTAGATTGGTCTTCCCAAGAAGACAATAAAGATGTTGCCGGGCTAGCAGCGCGATCGTTGCAATCGGTATTAGAGAAGAATACCGGCTCAGACTCCTTTTTGTCCAGTGTTGTCGATACCCTTAAACAAGGCTTAAGTAAAGTCATCGAAGCTTTGCAACAGTTAGTTAATCTGCAAAGCGGAGAAGAGAAACAACAAAAGCCCGCCAGAGAAGGAGAATTGGTATCAGAACCGACGTACTCGCAATTGCGGTACCTTGGGATCAAAGATATTAATCACTTGACCCGTCTTTCCGTTCAAGAAATTAATGATTTTGCTCCTGTGAATAAAAAACCGGTGGTGAGTCCCGATGTCCAATCGTTGCGTTTAGCATCGGTGGAAAAATTAGAGCGAGAACCGCAACGCGACACATTTGAACCGGAAGTAGGAACCCAATTTCATGATGATGGTTCTCTCACCCTGCGAGTTCTGGTGGGAAACGATTTTGAACGGTTAACCGTCATTGGCGATTTTAATGATTGGGGCAACGTGGATAATTTGGACGACTATCAATTGCAACCCCTTCCCGGTAAGTCTCATATTCATGCTGTGACGCTTCCTCCGGATAATTACCATAAAGCCCAATACCGATTAGTGGATCAAGATGGTGAACACCGAGTTGATTTAGGCGCAACGTTGCTTTCGACTCCTGCCTTTAATGAACGTTTCTACCGTGAGGAACGAGAAAATGACGAACTCAATTCCGTGTTCTGGAATGATACACCGATTCCTGAAGAAGAGCGGGCGCCATTATTGGATTTGCGCGGGAAACAATTGACCATTGCGGAAGCGGACGTGCTTTCCATGGCAATGAAATGGCAATGTCAAAATCCCCATTCCGGTTTCTATGGCGATACGGGAGATGAACATATTCCCCGATTATACAATTTTGTGCGGGAATGCGGTTTGCCGGAAGCGATGGCCAAATTAGGCTACAACACCGTGGAGTTTATGCCGCTCGATACCCACGTTGATTTTTGGGAACCGGGGGCATCTTACTTGCCGGATTGGCGATACAGTTATCAAACCATTAGTGTTTATGGAAAACATGCTGACTTTGGCAGCCCTGATGAACTCCGCCAAATGATTAATGCCTTCCATCAATCGGAAGTTGCCGTTTTGTTGGATGTGGTTTATAGTCACTATTCTCCTCGGGGAAATAATCCGCCTCGGAAATTTGGTCCCCTGGGATTTTCTCAGTACCAGGCACAAGATGGCAGTGAATTGTATGGCGGTGCTTGGACAGAATGGGGAACCAGGCGTTTTAAGTATACCCCCGAAATTCGCCAAAATTTGGTTGATGCGGGGTTAGTGAATCTCATTGAATATGGATTTGATGGACTGCGCATTGATAATGTCAATGGCATTGATGCCCAACCTTATGGACGGGAATTTCTCAAGGAATTAACCGCTGCTGTTGATCGCCATCGTCCGCAATCGGTAGTGATTGGTGAAGGATATTTTGGCGACCCGCGCCTGAATCGATCGCGTGATGCCGGTGGCGCTGGTTTACTCACCACCTACAGCGATCGCTTTTATCTTTGGTTTACGGAAAATCTGCTGAAATATACTGAAGAAATCGACACCTGGAAATTGGATCATATGCTGTCCGAAGATTGGCCCTTGGCGATGTTGTATTATCCGGGGAACCACGATGAATTTGCCAATCCAGGCAATGAATTTCAAGCTAGGGGCCGCTATCTGGTGGAAGCGATTGATGGCGGTTACCACAACCAAAAAATTCGCTCTTGGTCGGCATTAACCTTATTTGCCAGTTCCTATTATTTGGATATGTTCCAACTATGGACGATGCAAGACGGGAATCTCAATAGCAATCCCCCCATTGATTGGTCGAACTTGACCGATGATGGCGTCGCGCAGATGGTGCAGTTTCAAGGGGATATGAAACGATTTTTCCGGGCGCAACCGGCCTTTGCCCCCTACAATATGCACAGTCAGATGTTGCATTGGGTGGATCATGAAAATAAAGTGATTGTCTTTGAACGGATTGACTTTGAAACTGGGCAACGGGTTTATGCTGTAACCAATTTAGGCGATCGCGCCATCGAAGATTATGAAATTCCCGTTTTCCCAGAAGATGCCAAATTTGAAATTGCCCTGGACAGCGATCGCGAAATTTATGGCGGCGACGGAAAAAATCCTCGCTATACCCAAGCAAGCGATCATGCGGTAGAGTTTTCTTTGGACGCTTATGGCGTTGTGGGGTTAGTGCAAGCCGATGGCTATCAACCCGAACCCCAAGGAGAGATTCCTCCCGAACAACCTATCGAGCGGCCTCGTTTTGATAACGACTACTTCTACATGCAAAAATATCGTCCGTAAGTCGATTAACACAGAGAATGAATCAATTATTGCCACTGGCAAGTGTACCGGGGCTAAAAGCCCCGACACTGAGTCGCTTGAAACGACTCTTTTTACTACTTGTAATTACTTTGATCTTCAGTTGGAGTCAGCCAGCGTCGGCTGATTCCAGCTCTTCCTTAAATTGGGTCGGGAATATGTTCCCTTCGGGAAATTCCAACATTACCCTGCCCCAAGGAGAATCCTTTAGCGTTTATACCCAAGTCCATGAAGAAGGCGTGACTGAACCGGAAGCCCAAGGGGACAACATTGCTTGCACCCTCTTCTGGGGAGAAGTGGAACGCTTTGGCGGTGCTTGGAAGGAAGTAATGACCACTTCCATGTCTTATTTAGGGGATGCCGGCAACAATGACGAATATCGAGCCGTCATTTCCCCGGATACCGGGTTATATGAATACACAACCCGCTGTATTGACCAAAAAACCGGCAATGTTAGCTGGCAAAGCGGGGGCAATGGCCGCATTACCGTTAGTCCCGTTCCCAATGCGCCAGAACAACGACAAGCCATGTGGTTAGACCAAACCACCCTTGCTTGGAATCAAGAAAAGGGGGTTACTTATGAGTTGCACTATGCCCCCAATGGCAACTTGATGGTGCCTGTGCGCAGCGGGGATGGCATTCGCTTGCGCGAAGACGAAGAACTCTCCTGGGATAGTTATTCCAAATTTCCCAACATAGACGGCTATCAAGCTTGGCAAGTGCCTTCAGCGGCCAAACCCTTAATCCCAGCTATTCTCAAAAGCGAAACCGCGATCGCGGCCTATGATGAAACTGGGAAATTAGTGGATGCTACTGGCATTCAGTTGCAAGGCGTCCTTGATGATCTCTACAGTTACTCCGGCGAGCTAGGAGTGGTTTATAATCAGGGAACGCCCACGTTGAAGCTATGGGCCCCCACGGCCAAATCCGTGACCTTGCATCGCTATGAAACCCCCTTGCCGAAAGCGAATAATGGCGTTGCCCATGAAATGGAATTCAACTCCGATACAGGGGTTTGGACAGTCGTTGGCGATCGCAGTTGGGACCGACAGTATTATCTCTATGAAGTGGAAGTTTATGTTCCCTTCACCGGCAAATTTGAAACCAACTTGGTGACGGATCCCTACTCGGTGAATCTGACCCAAGATAGCCGGTTAAGCCAGATGGTGGATCTCTACAATGATCCCAGCTTAAAACCGGAGGGCTGGAATAGCATCGCCAAACCCAACTTAGATGCCCCAGAAGACATGGCGGTTTATGAAGTTCATGTCCGGGACTTCAGCCGTGATGACGAAACGGTTCCTGAGCGCGATCGCGGGACATTTAACGGGTTTACCTATAATGGGAAAAATGGCAATTCCCTCTCCGATGGGATGAAACATCTTCGCAACCTGGCCGATGCCGGATTGACCCACGTCCATCTGTTGCCGGTTTCCGACTTTGTTTCTGTTGAAGAAAATCCCCAAGCACGGATTAATCCCGATCCGGCACTTTTAAACACCTTTGGGCGTGATTCTTTGCAACAACAAGCCATCATCGGTTCCACCCGGGGCAATGACAGTTTTAATTGGGGCTATGATCCCTACCATTACGGTGTTCCCGA
Source organism: Halothece sp. (assembly GCA_042218725.1). Lineage (GTDB taxonomy): Bacteria > Cyanobacteriota > Cyanobacteriia > Cyanobacteriales > Rubidibacteraceae > Halothece. Next base: position 38,560 of record JBDGQV010000177.1, read on the forward strand.
AGGGAGTTATGCTACTGCCCAAAATGATGCCACTCGTATTTTAGAATTTCGGAAAATGGTGCAATCCCTAAATCAAATGGGATTAAGAGTGGTGATGGATGTGGTCTATAACCACACTTTTGCCAACGGACTCTATACGCAAGCGGTTCTCGATAAAATCGTTCCCGGCTATTACCACCGTTACAACAAGGATGGCTATCAAGAAAACTCCAGTTGTTGTCCGGATACGGCCACCGAATTTAACATGATGGAAAAATTAATGGTGGATACCATTTTGCGGTGGATTAAAGCCTACAAAGTGGATGGTTTCCGGTTCGATTTAATGAACTTGCACACAGTTCAGAATATGGAACATTTGCGGAATACCATTGACCGCTTGAGTATTGCCCAAGATGGCGTTGATGGCGATAGTATTTACGTCTATGGGGAAGGCTGGAATTTTGGTTCCGCAAAAGGAAAAGGCCTTTATCAAGCCAGCCAATACAACATGGCAGGAACCGGCATTGGCACGTTCAATGATAAAATCCGTGATGCCGTTCATGGCGGATATTCCACTGATCCCACAGGCATTCGCCGCCAAGGGTTTATTAATGGTCAATCTTATGACTGGAACGGCTATTTTTATGATGAGCGTTTTCGTCATAACTTGCACGCAACGACGGATAAACTGCGAATCACCCTTGCTGGCAGTCTCCAAGACTTTCAGATTATTGACCAAAACAATAACCAAGTGTCAGGACAAGAATTAGATGGCACCGGTTATACGAAAGATCCGCAAGAAACGGTAAACTACATCTCAAAACATGATAATGAAACCCTGTTTGACTTAAATCTGTTCAAAATGCCCCTGGGTCACTCCGGCAGTGCTGTTACTAGCATGAAAGAACGAGTCCGCGCCCAGAATTTGGGATTAAGTTTAGTCGGTTTCAGTCAAGGGATTCCGTTTTTCCATCTCGGTAGCGATATGTTGCGTTCCAAGTCGTTGGATCATAACAGCTACGACTCCGGAGACTGGTTTAATCGGGTTGATTTCACTTATACCAAGAGCAATTTTGGTGTCGGACTTCCTCCTGCCTGGAGTAATCAATCCCGTTGGGATATTATGTCGCCGCTGTTGCGGAATCCCAAATTTGATCCGCATCAAGAAGAAATTTTGGATAATGTGACCCATTTCCAAGAAGTTCTCAAAATTCGGCGCAGTTCTCCCTTGTTCCGGTTACGAACCAAAGAAGACATTGAACAACGGGTGAAGTTCCACAACACCGGACACAATCAGAAAGATGCCTTAATTGCCATGTCCATTGACGACACAGTGGGCGAGAACTTAGACGGCAATTATCAACAGATTGTTACCTTATTTAATGCAGACAAGTTCCGACAGAAAATTAAAATTCCTGAATTTGCCGGATCCTCAATGCAATTACATCCTGTGCAGATGAATTCCCATGATAATGTCGTGAAGTCAGCACAGTTTGAAGCAACAACAGGGGAGTTTGATGTCCCGCCGCGTACGGCTGCTGTTTTTGTTGTTCCGGAAGACGCTTAAATCTTTCTGACAGTTGCTTCTTAGTCAGCTAAATCATTCTTGAATTTTCCCTAACCCCCCTCCATCAGGGGGGAATTCTTAAAAATAAAGGACGAATTCCGAGCACTCATCATGTTAATTATCCATAATGAACAGTTACTAGATTTAATCAAAGCTAGTTACAGTTTTTCTAATATTCAAAATCTGTTCACGGTTTTGCTGGAAAAGGGGGCACTAAAATTTCCCCGGTTGCGTAATGGATTGTTTCCGGCAGCTGTTCTAGATGACGACACCGAATACACTGGTTACTCCAATGTTTGGGTGAGAGATAATATTAATGTCGCCTACGCCCACTATGTTTGGGGCAAAACCGATATTGCGGTGCAAAATGTCCAAACCTTGATGCAGTATTTTAGTCAGCATCGATCGCGCTTTGAGGCAATTATTGATCAACCCAGTCTTGCGCAAACGGTCATGAATCGACCCCATATTCGCTTTGATGGGGAAACCCTAGAAGAAAATCCAGAACACTGGCCTCATGATCAAAATGATGCACTAGGTTACTTTTTATGGTTTTATTGTCTGCTGGCGCGAGATGGTTATATTGAACTGAGTGAGTCGGATGTACAGACTTTAGCCCTGTTTCCCCTTTATTTTCGCGCGATCGCGTATTGGCAAGATGAAGACAGCGGGCATTGGGAAGAAACGCGCAAAGTGGCGGCTTCCAGTATCGGTACGGTGGTGGCCGGCTTAAAAGCCCTGAAACAACTTAATCTCAACACCGATTTTGTAGCCCATTGCTGTCAGTATAACGGAGAAGTCGTCACCCCGCGTCTGTTGGATGAATTGATTCAAGAAGGAAATAGCGCCCTCAATCAGATTCTCCCGGCAGAATGTATTCAAGATGATCCCAAAAAACACCGGGACTATGATGGCGCGTTACTATTTTTGATTTATCCTTTAAATGTGCTGTCAGACGCCATGGCAACCCAAGTGCGCGATCGCGTTTTAAATAACCTCCAAGGCAAATATGGCATCAAACGCTATTTAGGAGATTCTTTCTGGTTTCCCAACTACAAACAAGTTTTAAGTCAAGAACAACGCACAGCTGATTTTAGTAATGACATTGAAAAACGAGATGCTTTTTTAGAACCAGGTCAAGAAGCACAATGGTGTATTTTTGATCCCATTGTTTCGGCAATTTTCGGACAAAATTATCAACAAACCAATCGTCAATTTGATCTCGACCAACAAATCCATTACTTAAACCGTTCTTTAGGACAAATTACCGGACACAATAGCGAATTTGGCCCCTATCAATGTCCTGAATTATACTATTTACAAGA
>JBDGQV010000178.1:0-4993 GCA_042218725.1 Halothece sp.
CCATCCCAAGCAATTCCCAGCACAGGCGGTGAAAGCTGATGTTCTGCCATACTAGACAAAATATGGGCAAGATGATGTTGTACGGGTGTTAGGGCAAGTTGTTTCTCAGTGGCAAGTTGTTGTGCATATTGACTGGAATAATAATCCGGGTGACAATCACAGGCGATTGCGCTGGGTGGAAACTGATAGAGATGGGCAAGACTGCTGATGGTATCTCGGAAGACTTGACGCGATCGCGCGGTTTCTAAATCCCCAATATGCTGGCTGAGAACTACTTGTCCTTGCTGATGCAGGGCGATGGTATTCTTAAGATGTCCCCCAAGAGCAAGAATTGGTGAGGAAGCAGTTACATTGGGCAATTCTAAACGGGTGGAAAACGGGGCATAGCCACGGGCGCGACGTAATATTGACGGTTGATCTAAAACGATGCGAACTACCGAATCATCTACTGGACGCGCGATCGCGCGATTGTGAACTAAAAAGCCATCAGCAATCCCCTGTAACCGTTCTCTCGCTTCCCCTTCATCAATACAAATCGGTTCATTGGACAAATTCCCACTAGTGGCAACGACAGGAAACTGCAATTGGGCGAGTAATAGATGGTGCAATGGTGTATACGGAAGCATTACCCCTAAATTGGGATTATTCGGCGCAACCGCAGAAGCAATCACACTTGTAGTTGCTTTTTTCCTGAGAAGAACAATCGGCGATTGGGTAGACTGTAACAGTTGGGCTTCCGTTTTTGAGATCTGACAATCCGCTTGCACCCTTTCCAAAGAAGGATACATCACGGCAAACGGTTTCCTGGGGCGTTGTTTCCGTTGTCGCAACCGAGAAACAGCCCGCTCATTCCTGGCATCTACCATGAGATGAAAGCCCCCTAAGCCCTTCACCGCAACAATCTTTCCTTCTTGTAATGCTGTTGCTGTTGCCATTAACGCGCGATCGCGCACCGCTAGTTCTTTCTCTCCTTCCCAAAACGCTAACTGGGGACCGCAATGGGAACAAGCATTGGGTTGGGCATGAAAGCGACGATTGCTGGGATTATCATATTCCGCCCGACAGGTTGCACACATTTCAAACTCGCACATGGTCGTGTTAGCGCGATCGTAGGGCAAGTCTTGAATAATGCTGTAGCGGGGACCGCAGTTGGTACAGTTAATAAAAGGGTAACGGTAACGCCGATCGCGCGGGTTGAATAATTCTGCGAGACAATGGGAACAAGTTGCGAGATCCGGCAACACAACAGCAGATTTGCGAGGACTGGCATTTCCCTGAGAGGCACGAATTTCAAACTGTTTATATCCCACTGGAGACAGCCAGGTTGCTTTCACCTCATCCATTCGCACAATGGAAGGCTTTTCTATAAGTAAGCGTTGCTGAAACTGTTCAAGGGTATCACGAGTTCCTTCCACCTCAATGAAAACCCCACTTACTGTATTATTCACCCAACCGCCAAGCCTTAACTCCGTCGCCAACCGATAAACAAAGGGACGAAAACCTACCCCCTGTACTGCCCCTTGCAGTTGCAAATAGAGGCGAAAAATCGAAGCGCGATCGCGAACTGATGATTGACTCACAGTTATTGTCTAGCAGTTGCACTTTGTATATGTATTACTTATATATTAAATAACTTTTGCTTTAATTGTGCGTTGAATGATGCTAGGCTTCCACTGCTCCTAATTGCTTTAGCATTGCATAGGTAGAAGTTGCGCTTTCCGATAACTCTCTGATACCTGTGATATTCATCCCTTCATATAACCTTTCTGCCTTGAAAGTGCGCAGGAGATTTCCAGTTGCTACTTTCCAGAGATTGACTGTTCCCTCACTCGTGCTATTAATTAAATACTTTCCATCTGGACTAAAACAGACAGAAAGAACATAGTAATTGTCTTGCTGCATGACGTGAGCAACGGTTGCCGGAGCTTTAGCGAGGACAGGCGCCTTCCCTTTAGGAAGCTGTAATCTCTGACAAATTTGCTGAGAGGCAACTTCCCATAGCATTACTTGTCCATCTTGACCGCCAGTGGCCAGGTATTTGCCATCAGGACTAAAGCGGAGACAGCGAACCCAACTGCTGTGTTCCGCAACGCGGAACAGACATTGATAGGTTTCCAGATCCCATAGCGATACTTCATTGCCGGAAGCAACGGCTAACAGCGGTTGTTGGGGATGAAAATCCACACTCCACACCCAACTGTCAAACCGATCAAAGCAATGCAGACACTTCCCGGTTTCTACATCCCATAACCGGGCCGTTCGATCATGGCTTGCGCTGGCAATTCGGCAACCGTCTGGACTAAAAGCTACATCCCGAATCCAATCGGTATGTCCGCAATATGTATGCAACATAGTTTCCGTTTGAAGATTCCAGAGTCGGACCGTATAGTCGTTGCTACCGCTAATTAGCAGATTGCCTGCCGAATTCATCCGCAAGCAGACAACTTCACCGGTATGTCCTTGCAAAATACCACTCGCTCGACCGTTGCTGAGTTGCCAAAGATAGATCTCTTTACCCCCGCCAGTAGCGATCAAGCCGCTATGATCGTCAATAAAGCAAACCGTTCGCACCCAATGATCGCACGCTCTTAATCTCTGTCGTAGCTGATTCGCGGCAACATCCCACAAACAGATAGCGCGATCGCCGCTGCCACTGAGAATGGTTTTGCCATTGGGGCTGAATTTGGCATCCCAAATCCAATTGCTGTAGCCTCGCCAAGTTTTTAAAGTGTCGCCGGTTGCCACATCCCAGACGCAGATTGAGTAATCAGTACTGCCGGATAACAACGTTGCCCCGTCTGGACTGAACTGAGTCGAACGCAGCCAGTTCAGATGACCTTGCAGAACCCGAATTGCCCGTCCGGACGGAATCTCCCAGAGGCGTATCGTTTTGTCGTTGCTGCTGCTGGCAAGAATCCTGCCGTCTGGACTGAAACTTATTCCTAGCACCGGCGCAACATGGCCGGTGAGAGTTTTAACCGGCTTACCGTCCGACAATCGCCAAAGTTTGATAGTATAGTCGGCACTAGCACTGGCTAGCAAATCTCCTTGGGGATGAAAAGCAACCGCATGAATTTGGTCGCTATGTCCGGTAAAGGTTAACAACTGTTCGCCGGTTTCTACTGACCAGAGATGAATTTGACCATCGCTACCGCCGCTGGCTAAGCAATCGCCGGAAGGACTAAATGCCACAGAGCTAATCTTGCAACGATAATGGCTGGTCCTAAGGCATTTCCAAGTTTTCACCTCCCAAATTTTGAGCATACCGTCGCCGCTGGTAGATGCCAGCAATTCTCCCGCGGGATTAAAGGCAACACAGTAGATTTGGTCGCCGCAATTGCTGATTTGCCGAATCAGTCCTCCTCGCGTTGCCTCCCAAATTCGGACTAGGCCATCTCCAGTACCAGTTGCAATCAATTCCCCATCGGGACTAAAAGCCAATGACCAAATCCAACTGTGAGAAGCTTGGACACTCCAGATAACATTGCCGGCAACAAGATCTCGAACGCGCAGATGGCCTCCCATCTCTCCCGTTGCGAACTGAGTGCCGTCGGGACTGAAAGCAAGGCTTAGAACTGCGCCAAAGACATCGCTAAATACAGTGTTTTGCAGCTCAGTGCAGGCGAAGTTGGCTCTGATTAGCGGAACATTGGGAAGATAAGCATGCCAAACGGCTAATCCGGAAACGTCGATTTCGGTTAAATCAGCTTCGAGATGACATAGTAGGTTAAGAAGGTTGCCGGGGGCATAACTGGGCGTTGCCTCGCTCTCGATTCCTGACGCCACTGGAGATGATTCTTTGGTGAGTTGTGCCAGTTTCGTTTTCAGACGTTTTATAATCGCCGTTCGCGATCCCAACACGGTTTGAAGTTGACGGCAAATCGGCTCTAAAATGAGGCGGCTTTGACTAACCCGAATGCAGTCTTTAACGGTGGTTTTGAGCAGGGCATAGCGTTGGCAGCAGCTATCCGGCAAAAACCCTGTCCGATCCAATTGCAACAATTCGCGGCTTACCTGTTCTGTCAATCGTTCCGTAACATACTCCATAATCACAGGCTGTTGCGTGTAAGTTCCTTGCTGCTTCTCAATCAAATCCCGCCAATATAAATTTTCTATCGCTTCCAAAACGCGATCGCGCACCGGTGTAGGCAACAAATCTTGGATCAACTCGTCAATCGCAGTCCAATCTCGATTAATCGCCAACCAGACCATAATAGACGCTTGCAGCGGCGATAGGCGCTCGAACTGCTGATCCAATAGCCGTCGCAACCCAGTAAACAATAATGCGTCTTGCTGTAAAAATACCTCAAGGTTGCCGTCGAATAAATCCCGGATGGTAGCGGCAACAAGCTGAACGGCTAGGGGATTGTTGCTATAGCGAGAGCACAATTGCTGTTGGTGTTGTTGGGTTCCAAGCAGTCCTCGCATCTGCAGGAGTTGCAGTGTGGTTGTCGGCGATCCTTTCAGTAGGAACGATCGTACCGGCAAGCTTTCCCCTTCTAAGGGAACCAAGTCTAAAATCTTTTCTCGACTCGTAACAAGGAGGCAACTTTGATGAGGGGTTTCCGCCAACAACCGCAACAATTCGCCATAGCCTTCATAGCCGGGACGATAGACACCCGTTTGACCTCTATCCAGCACCGTCTCCAAGTTGTCAAGCACCAACAAACAGCGATGTTGTTTGAGATAGTCCAGCAACCGTCTGGGATTGGACTGAATCTCTTGTTGTTTCGATATTGCCGAAAGCCAATCTATCAATATTGAATCTGTAGAAGGCGCATTACGCAGCGATCGCCAAATTACGCATTCAAAATCGCATTCTAGCGTTGCTATTAGTTCGTGGAGAAATTTGGCAACTAGGGTGGTTTTACCCATTCCGCCCATCCCTAAAACAGTGACGGTTCGGCAACGATCCGTTTGCACCCATTGCTGAAGTTAGCTCAGTTCAGCTTGGCGCCCCACAAAGTTGGACACATCGGGCGCTTCGCCCCAG
>JBDGQV010000179.1:0-3455 GCA_042218725.1 Halothece sp.
CTAAGTCCATTACTGATTAATCTATCTGGTTCATTATTGTTGAGTTCTTTAAGTACCACTGGCACAGAACAAAATAATATCAAATGGATAAATGTTTGCTACAGCTTGCTCGGAGAGATAGGGAGACAAGGCGACAAGGAGACAAGGTGAAGAAATTGCTTATGTGTAGCATGAATTAATCAATTTCATATTATAAAAGAGAGATAACCAAGAACATTAATTTTCCTATTTGAGTTTGAACGAGCAAAAACGATAGTAATTAACTATCCATATTTAAATTTGAACACTAAAATCATAAAAGCAAGAACAAAGGTAACAATATTAGTTAATAAAACTGGCAAATCACCTACTGTTAATCCATAAACAATCCATAAAAAAACACCGGTACAGAAGGTAGAAAACATCACTAAAGAAATATCCTGTGCCGATTTTGTTCGCCAGGTTTTGATGACTTGGGGTAAAAACGCGATCGTGGTTAAAGTTCCAGCAGTTAACCCAATTAGTGTGAAAAAGTTGGTCGATTCCATGATTGTCGTGAGCGACAGTAGCTAGTGGTAGATTATAGCACTGGTTTTAAGACTCACTTATCTCTGGAGAGATGTTTTTTGGGATGATTGGGCTTGTTCAAACTTAGTATAGTTTCCTCCTAGGGCGGTAACAATGGTGCGGGTATTGACAACCAGCATTCCGATGTAAGAGTTGGCATCACTATTCGGTGCCCCAATGGAGTCGGAATACAGTTCTCGTTCAGCTAATTTTACCTTTGCTTCCCTGGCAACCGTTTTAATTAAAGCGGGATTGATGGTTGTCTCGGCAAAAATTGCGGGAACCTTGCTTTCTTTCACCGCATTGGATAAGTTTTTCACCCGTTGCGCGCTAGGTTGTTCTTCTGTACTGATGCCAATTAAAGTTCCGGTTACCTCTAATCCATAGGCACGGGCATAGTATTGAAAGGCGTCATGAGTGGTAACAAGCTGGCGTTGATCTGCCGGAATGGTTTGGATTTGCTGGATAATCCAACGATCCAGTTGCTTTAGTTTTTCAATGTACTGGTTAGCGTTTTCGGTAAATTCTACTTTGTCTTCTGGGGAAAGTTCAATAAGACGATCGCGAATTGCTTTGACCATTTTAATCGCGTTTTCCACATCTCCCCAAACATGCGGATCAGGCACTCGTTGCCCTTCGTATTCATAATCAAAGGGAGTAATTACTTCAGCAACGGCTAAGGTTTTTTCCTCGCTGATGCCTGTTCCATTCATTACCTTAACCAGTTCTGGTTCCAGATTATGACCGTTGTAAAAAATGAGATCCGCCTCTTCCATGGCGCGACTGTCTGCGGGGACAGGTTCATAGACGTGGGGATCCGCGCCGGGTTTCAAAATTCCCGTAACATCAATTTCATCGCCGCCAACTTTTTCTGTCCAGTCGGTAATCATGGTGCTGGTGGTAACGACACTAGGTTTTTCATTCTTGCCCTCTGTGGGATTGCTTTGACTGCAACCGGTCAGCCATAATCCCGCGATCGCGCCAACTAGAACGAACCAAGGTTTTCTGTTGTGGGAGTGATAACTCATTCTCATATTCTCATAATTCTTTCATTTTTAGATGAGATTCATGCTATCATGACCGATAGTTTCTCACAATTTTTTCATATTTAAGAAGGGCCAACACAGGAGGAGAGTTGCGATGACCACCATCAGTTTCCCAAATCGACAGGGAGAAGGCATTCACATTTCAGGATTGGAAGTTCACTATCGCCGCGTACTGGCTTTAAAAGGAATTAACTGTGAGATTCGTCCGGGACGGGTTACGGGAATGATTGGTCCCAATGGGGCGGGGAAAAGCACCTTAATTAAGAGTATGCTGGGGTTAGTCAATCCGGTGCGGGGCAAGGTTTGCTTTCAAAATCAACCTCTCACGGAACAGTTGGATCAGGTGGCGTATTTGCCTCAGCGATCGAAAATTGACTGGACCTATCCTGCTACCGTCTGGGATGTGGTAATGATGGGTAGGGTGCGTAAAACGGGTTGGTTTCATCGCTTTTCCAATGTCTCCCGGCGTTTGGCAGCGGAATCTCTGGATCGCGTGGGATTGAGTGAGTATCGCGATCGCGCCATTGGCGAACTTTCCGGCGGACAGCAACAACGGGTTTTTATTGCAAGAGCGTTAGCCGAACAAGCGCATATTTTCTGTTTTGATGAACCGTTTGCCGGCATTGACAAAAAAACGGAAAGCGTCATTTTTGATATTCTCCATGAATTAGCCGAAGCGGGGCATATTGTTTTAGTGGTGCATCACGATTTGGGAAATTCCATTGTTAATTTCGATGACTTAATTTTGCTCAATCGGGAATTAGTTGCCCACGGTACACGAAAAGAAGTTTTGAATGCTGACAATCTGCAACATGCTTACGGGGATCGAATTGCGTTTTTCTCAGAAGCGGCGTGAGGAGATTGATGTTAGAAATACTGATTGAACCGTTGCAATATGGATTTATGCAGCGATCGCTGATTACGGCGATTTTAGTGGGGATTATTTGCGCTGCTGTCGGTAGCTACTTGATGGTACAACGGCTTGCCCTACTGGGAGAGTCGGTAAGTCACTCTGTATTGCCAGGGGTTGCCATTGCTTTTATTTTGGGCATTGATATCTTTTTGGGCGCTTTTATTGCCGGAGTGGTTAGTGCCGTCATGATTGCTTGGGTAAGAACGCGATCGCCGATTAAAGAAGATGCTGCCATGGGCATTATCTATTCGGCATTCTTTTCCCTGGGCATTACCCTGATTACGATTGTGCAGAAAAACAACAAAATTGACCTGTTGCACTTTCTGTTCGGGAATATTCTGGGGGTGACAACCAGAGATGTTATTAATACCGCTGTCATTGCTGTTGTGGTTGTGGGCGCGATCGCGCTGTTGTATAAGGAATTGTTATTTTACACCTTTGATCCGGAAGGGGCACAAGCTTCGGGACTTCCCATCAATCTTCTGGACTTTGGGCTGATTATCCTCATGTCGCTAACCATTGTTGCCAGTCTTACCACCGTCGGCTTGGCGTTAGTGGTGGCTATGTTAATTACCCCTGGTGCTACGGCGTATTTATTAGTGAAGCGATTGCATCAGATGATGATGTTCGGGGCAGTCATTGGCGTTATGGCAAGCATTAGCGGCATGTATCTCAGCTATTATTTTAATATCCCCTCCGGTCCCGCGATCGTGATGGTGGCCTTTGGTTTCTTTATGTTCGCGTTCCTGTTTAGTCCCACTCATGGGGTTTTAACCCATCCCAGCCGGGGGCAAGGTTTCGCCCAATCCCAGATTTGGCAAGAAATTCGAGGGTTACTGGCGACGAAAAAGTAGACTAGAAATTGAACCACAAAGACACAAAGAACACGAAGGAATTCTAGAAATCAAGGTCATCTTTTCACCAAATTTTGGTTAAATCTAATTCAAATT
>JBDGQV010000018.1:0-2231 GCA_042218725.1 Halothece sp.
GGTCAATGAATAACCAGTCTCTAGGGATAGTTAAATCTGTGAATAGGGCAACTGTCTTTTTAGGCAAATCCCTTCCCCTGTTCCTCGCCAACAAGCCCCAATTTTACGAAATTTTTTTGCCTTGGTACTGGGATCAAATAGCCAAATCAACAAAGATGTCTTAATCAAATAAGTCAATCGTCGCCTTAAAGCAGATAGACGAAATTTTCCTTGGGCATAGCGCATCGTGAGATAGGTATAGTTCCGACAGAGATAGTAGTGGCGTAAAGCTGAGTATTGATAAATTTGCTTTTGCTTCCCCCAAACAGTGACTGTCATTGGAGAACCAAAACGGTGATAGAGAAGGGCATCGGGCACAATGAGATGATGATAGCCTTGGGCTTTTAGACTCATCCCATATTCTAGGTCAACCCCGTCAATAAACAGTTCGGCGATGGGAGAATGGGAAAACACACTTTTAGCAGCACTCAGAGAAATGAGAGAACCGGAAGTAATTGGGGCATCGCATTCATAGGGAGATATTGCCTCAGGGCAGGCGTAACCTAGAAATTGATCCTTGTGAAAATTAGCAGCAGTAATGGTTGTTTCTGTTTGCAGATCCCAAGCAGTTGGGGCAACAATACCCAGTGGATAATCTGGCTGATGAAAGCTGTAATAAGTTTTTAGCAGTTTCTCTAGGCAGTCAGACGCCGGAACACTGTCTTGATCAAAGGTCCAAAGAAAATCATAGCCTTGTTCAAACGCCCATGCCAAACCAATTCTCAATCCTTTTGCCACACCAACATTTTCCGGGCAAGAATTGATCGTTAATTTTGCATTGCTTCTCAACGCTGATGAGTTGAGGGGAGATTGAATAGAATTATCAACAATAATAATTGCTTCTACTGGTTGCGACTGGCAGTTAATGCCATCTAAACAGGTTTGTACAGCCTCGGGATCTTCATAAGCAGTAATATAGGCAACGATCGCGCTGGGTGACAACTGGGCGTTTTCGACAACCATTAATCGTGCTTAATGTATTCTTTGGGCAATAACATAAACCAGCCTTCTGGATTGATGGGAACTTTATAAAGATTATTTTCTCCTGTTGAGTGCGGTTGAGCTAATTCTAAACTTCTCTCTAAAGAAATGGTTTCTATATTATTATGAAATGGTTGATTGGTGTTCATGCCATTAGCAATAAAAAGAAAGATAACAAAACAAAATATGCCATTACTCACTTGATTAGAATGAAGTTTTTGGGTGAATTGAGAAAGTAAGGAAAAGGTAAGAAACATAGTAATTAAGAGACTTGGCATGGCATAGACACTACCACTCACCTCGTCTAGTATTCCTGACAAACGCGATCGCCAAATTGCCGTAATCGTTACCACTGATAATAAGGCATACAAACCATAACCATGCAATGTTGAACGATAGTGATAAATAACTGTCAGAAATGCTAAAAAAAGCATAAACGGAAGCCAATTTGGAATAATGGAATAAAGGGAACCCAAAAAGTTATTAAAAATCATCCTCCCGAAAATCGCCTTACTGATAAAAGACCAATCATATAACCTACTTTCGCCATAACTTTTTACGATAGAATTATTCAACAACATTAGAGTTGTATAACTAGCTAAACCAATTGTTAAAAGCAATAGCTTGTTAAATCTGATCAAACTTTTTTGTTTATAAATTTTATAAAAATAAAGAAATAAAACTAGTACAAAATTAACTGGTTGTGTAAAGACACAGAGTAAAATAATGCAATCTAGTATAAACAGATACTTCAGCTTAATTTTTTCTTCATTAATTAAGCGATATGCTACTAATAAAAAGCCAAGATAAATCGATAAAAATCCTATATTTAGGATACGCCCAAAGGCAACAAAATTACCATAAGAGCCAATTGCTATAAAACAATTAACAATTGGTAAAGCATAACGATACTTGGGAATGATAAAGGAAGAAAATAAAATAATCGGTAAACAAAAAACACTACTATAAACAACATAAGAAATCAAGGAGGCAATGTGAGGAAAATAAACAATTGTATTTCCCCAAAATAACTGATTAATTTCAATGGCAATTCCACTTAAAGCAAATTTCAGAAATTGCGGATATCCCTTAGTTGAAACAAAATTAGCGTAAAATGCTTTTCCAAATCCTAATCGAATTGTATCAGCAAAATAATCTCTACCATCTTCTGCCCATAAATCTCCTCTTATCAGAGGGGTTGGATTGAGTAT
>JBDGQV010000018.1:2331-6255 GCA_042218725.1 Halothece sp.
GCTAATTGAAAACTATCTTCTATGGTAACTGTTGAAATAGCCGAGTTTTGATTGTCATTAGCAGAAATACCATTTAATAAAATTAGCATAACTACGAGTGACCAAATTCCATAATTAATCCCCTTTGAATGCTTATTTTTTAGAAAATATGAAAGCAGAGAAAAGGTTAAAAATAAACTGATTAAAAGCGTCGGCATAGCATAAACACCACTCTCGGAATTATCCAATTTTGTTAACAAGCCTGGTCGCCAAATTTCGCTAATAATTGGAAGTAATATTAAAACATAAATAGCGTACCAGTGAATTAATAAACGAGAGTAATAACTTAAAAAGATATAACTCATAAATAATACAATGGGAATTAAAGTAGGAATATCAGAATAAACGCTACCAATATAATTATTAAAGATCATTTTTCCTAGTAATGGTTTAATCGGGAAGGAATGAGAATCATCAAAATTACTTTGTCCATGACTTTGCATGATGCCATTAGTTATAATCAAGACAATATAACTGGTAATTCCTAAACTTAGAAATGATAAATCAAGAAAACTATTTAAATTTATTTTATGCTTGAAATACTGATATATTTTACTCAAATATAGAAAAGAAACTATAATTAAATTAACTGGCTGAGTAAAGAGACAAATCAAAATAAAAAAATCAATAATAATTGCATATTTTAATTTTAATATTTCAAGATTAATTAAACGATACGCCACTAATAAAAAGCATAAATAAATTGATAAAAAACCAGTATTTAAAATGCGACCAAATGTTAAAAATACAGATATATTATCCTGTCCAATGGCAACAAAGCAACAAATTATTGGCAAAGCATAAAGCGATTTCCGATCCATTAAGGATGAAAATAATAAAATTGGCAAAGCAAAGACTAATCCATAAGTAAAATAAGAAATTAAAGCGGAAATATGAGAATAATATAGTAAATTATCACCAAAAAAAAATTGATTAATGAGAATTGATAGGTAACCTAAAATGTATTTTAATAATTGGGGATATCCCTTAAGGAGAAAGTTAACTTTCAAAGCGTCCCAAAACCCCACTCGAAAGGTATCTGCGAAATAATATCTCCCATCTTCGGCCCAGAGATCCCCTCTCATCAGAGGAACCGGATTAATAATGATTAGAATAATTGCAACTAATAATACACAAATGAGATAACTTAGAATGGATTTTTGATAATTATGATTTAAGCTCATCATAATAAAGATGGTGTAATTCCTTAACTTGCTCGCTTAAAGTACGAATATGAGTTGTTTTTTCTGGGGGAATTGCTTGTTGATACGCTTGCGGATCGCGATCGAGCTTTTGTAAAATCTGTACTAGTTCCTCTGGCTTGTCTGGCGAAAAAATATCCCCGTGAACCCCAGGTTCAATGTCTTCAGCCAGTGCCCCTAAATTCGAAGCAACCACCCAAACCCCAGCTAAAGTAGCTTCTCGGGTAATTAACCCAAAACTTTCCGGCCAAATGGAAGGAGCGACTAAAACGTCAATGCTGCGATAAAACTCTCCCATTCTTTCCGTGGGAAGTTTCGGGATAAATTGGACAGGGGTTGTTCCCCAGTGTTCCCAACGAGGGGGCCCTGAGGTGGTAAAAAGGTCGATGACGGTGAGCGTAGTATTTTGCAAGTTAGCCTGTTTAATGGCGGTTTGAAGAAGATAGTAACCTTTATGGGTGCAAATCCCTCCGGCATAACCTAAACGAATTTCATTTTGAGAAGGAGGTTGCGGTTTCGATCTAGTTATTGCAGGAATTCCGTTGCGACTGACAATTGTTTCTTCAAATCCATTTTTTCGATAGAGTTCGGCTTGGGTATAAGAAACAGCGATTAGTTTTTGGGCTTTCTTGAGTTGCGTTGCTAAATACCTTTGTCGTTTTAGGCTAAGGCTAATATTTTGACTGTAGCGAGCGGCAATTAGGGGATCATTGAGGCGAGTATCGCAGGGGCGACCTTTTTCGTCCACTAAAAATTGGCAGTCTCCCAGCCACCAAGCATCATGAAAAGTCACGAAATAGGGAATGCCAACATCAGCAGCAGCTTCCAAGGTGGAGGCAGTGAGCCTTTGAACACAATGGAAATGGATTAGATCAGGTTGGATGGTTTGGAGATAGTCGCAGAAGCGTTCATAAACGGTTGCGTCTTGATAATGCCAGTCTTCATTTTCTTTTGGCGGGATGCTAATGCGGGTAACATAAACGCCGTCTACAGTTTCTGTCTTGATTTCATAAGAATTGGGATTTTCCCAATCAAGGGTAAAGACAAAGAGATCGTAATATTCTTCGTAGTCAGTTTTTAAGCCATCAAGGATGTTTTTTAGCAAGCCGGTTGCCCCACCAAACCCTTGCGGCGGATAGAGCACATTCACGCATAACAGTCGCGTTTTTTGCGGTTTACGGGTGACAGTTCCCTTGTCAGTTGCCAGTTCAATAGTTTGGTTTAAAGTGGCCTTTAGTTGATTCGCAACAGTAGCGGGAGAATAATTGTGCAGCGCCTTTTGCTGTGCTTGTTTTCCGATCGCGCTTCGCCTAGTATCATTAATGATTAATGCTTCCAGCTTCTCTTCCCATTCCGTTAGATTCCTAGCGAGAAAACCATCGTTGCCATCTTCTAGGATTCCTGCATAGGTTGAGGTGGCACTCACCACTGAAGGAACACCAAACACGGCAGCTTCTAACCATTTAATTTCGCTTTTACAGTCATTAAATTGACCGTCCGTTAGAGGAGCAACATTGATATCGGCTTGGGCGAGAAATTGCCAGTAGGCTTCTGCACTGCTGAGAAACGGCACGCGATCAATGCGAGAGGAATAGGGAGTTAAAGATGGGGGTAAGGTAAGATGGCCAATAATCGTTAATCGCAGTTGAGGATACTTGCTTAACAGGTTCGCGAGAGCAGGGGCAATTAAGGAAAAATCGGCATCATGGGTTTTGGTGCCGCTGCCGTAAAAAATGGAAAGATAATCGCGATGGCATTGACGCGGCGGATCATTGACGAAATCAAGAATCCTTTGATCGAGGCAGTTGCGATGACAAAAAGCATTTCCTTCTCCAATGACTTGTTCCATAAATTTTTGGAGACTGGGGGTAGACGCGATCGCGAAGTCACAATAAGATAAGGCTTCCTGATAGAGTTGTACCCCTTCTACTAAGCCTCGATATTCGTCATAAGAGAGTTGCTTCTCATATTTTTCAAAGGGTTCTGGATACCATTCCGGGAGAAAAATTAAGTCATCAATATCGAAAATAACGATTCGATTGAGCGCTTTTGCCATCCGAATTGTGGCAAGGACATCATTAAAAGCAGGAACGCGATAAAAAATAACAATATGATGAAACTGGAGCAATTCTCTCGCTAATTGGGGTTGTTTCCAGGAAACCCAATTAGTCTGGTATCCCAGTAATTGAAGTTGTTCAATTTTTTGATGTACGCGATATCGAAAACAATGATCAATGGCTTCTTCAACAACTAATAAAACGGATAAAGAGGTAGCAGGAAGAGATTGGGGAAGTTCATAGTTAATATTTGGTATTTGAGTCGCATCTACGGAATTCAGGGGTTCATACTGATGATGGCTATTGCCCCAAGGCAACTTGGGCTTAATTTTCAGCAAAAGCTCTCGCAATTTCCAAAATTTGCTGCTTTTCATCCATTCAATTTCTGCCTCAAGTCTGACAATTTGTTCTTGAGCAGTTCTGAGTTGTTGTTCTAACTTTTGGAAGTTTTGTTTGTTTGAATTTTTCATAATTAAATTACTTTGATTTTGTTAATTTGAACCAGGATTTAATTTGAAACCAAATTTCACGCATTTTCCAGAATTTACTAGCTTTCATTCCTTCAATTTGGGAATAGGCTTGATTCAATTCAAGTTGTGTTTGTTCAAGTTGGGATTGTTTTTGTT
>JBDGQV010000018.1:6355-32065 GCA_042218725.1 Halothece sp.
AAGTTGAGATTGTGTTTGTTCAAGTTGAGATTGCGTTGGTATAAGTTTTTGAGAATTTAAATGTAAAGCTGGGAGATTATGTTGAGAGTTAGGTGGTAAACGGAGTAAGTAATAATAAAAGTCTTTGGTTTCTTTGGCGGTTTTAATCCAGTTAAAGTGTTTGAGTCTTTCTTTTCCTTGCTGGATCGCGCGATCGCGATCAGATGGCTTTTCAATTAAACGAATAGCTTGTGAGGCAATTTTGTTGATTTCTCCTGGATGAAAACAACTTGCGGCTTCCCCAACTACTTCTGGAATACTCGTCAATTTAGAAGCAATGACAGGACAATTATTTAAGAAAGCTTCCAGCGGCGGTAAACCAAATCCTTCTGCATTCGATAAATAGAGTAAAACACCAGCATTATAATATAGATTCTTTAACGCTTCATCTGATATATCATTAAGGAAAATAATTTTATCTTTAACTGTTATATCCTCTTTGATTTTTTGTTGAAGTTCAGGAATAACACCGCCGTTTCCGACTGCCTTGCCAACAATCGCCAATTGATAATCATATCCTTGGTTAAGAATTATTTTGAAAATTTTTACGGTTAACTCTAAATTTTTATGTAAAAAATCATTACCCACAAATAACAGATAACGCTTCGGCGTTAATCCCATATTCATTACTATGTTTTCTTCTAAATCTTGATTTTGAATAGATTCATGATTCTCATCAATGCCGTGATAAATTCTTTTGATCCGTTGACTATCTAATAAATTTTTGTTTAAAATCTCTTGCTTAACATAATCAGATATAGCAATAACACCATCCATACTTTCTAATAAAATACGACAATTAAATCGATAATTTTCAAATTGGCTAAAGTTCGCAAAATAAGAAGGATTTCTAAATAAAATAAAATCTTGCCAAGTATTCACTAGCCGTTTTGCATAAGGCCGAATGGCTACAATATCTGTCAGTGATATCCCTTGAAACGTAACATGAAAAATATCCCAACCCAACGCCCCAACTTCTTGGTCTAACTGCGATTCCTCAAGTAAATTTGGGAAAGACATAAGTTCATATTCTTTGAGGAGATTAATGATATATTCTTGACTACCATTACTGATTAGAAGATCAACTTGTAAACTAGAGACTTGTTCAGTATAGGCTTTTAGCAGTTCTAATAAATATCGCTGTGTTCCTGAAATGTTTTGGGTTAGACAGCGACCATCTATTCCCACTCTTAAGCCATCAATTTGTGCCTTGATATTATCCCAGATTTGCCGAGGTCGATTTTCTTGATAATAGCGGATTAAATTCAAATAGAACGGATATTTGGTTAATAGTTTGTCTCGGTTGACTTGTTCTGCCTGATCTCGACTTTCGTCTTGATATGATGCTCTCCCTGCATGATAAATAAAGGTATCATCTGCCATAATATTAGATAAAGAATGACTAATGACTCGCATACAAAAATCATTCTCTTCTTCACATCCTAAGCCATAACTTTCATCGAAAAAACCTAATAAATTTAAACTCGTTCTTTTAATATATAAACAGAATCCATGTCCCGTGGGAACTTCTGGATAAAGACGCAATGTCGTGTTTTCTATTAATTCAGCAAATGTGTCAATGTCGTATCCCTCTGGTAACTGATTGGCTTTTCCAAATTCAGGAACTGAAAAAATTGTGGCATTATTAGACATGGGGGTTACAGTTGCGACATTCTCTTTGCTGTAAGCAGCCTTTCTTAGTTTGCCAATCCAGTTTTGGGTAACAATCGTATCACTATTCAGCAGAATGACATCGTTTTGATCAGATAACTGCATTCCTTGATTAACAGTTTTGACAAACCCCAGATTTTGACTATTTTTATAAATTAAAACAGGAAAGTCTGCTTGTTTTTGACAGTCTTCTAAGCAAGATTGAATTCTCGGATCATTACTGCTATCATCAATTAAAATTAATCTAGCGTCATTATCAAAGTATTGAATTACACTATTCAAACAAGAGTTAAGAAATGTATAGCCATTAAAAATTGGAATAATAACATCGATCGTTTTTTGTGATTGACTATTCATTTTTGGAAGATTTAAATAAGTGTTTGAAAAAGTCTCTACATTTTACCGAAAATTGGTGTATTTTCCAAATTTTACTAGACTCCATTGCTGATATTGTTTGTTTTAATTCCTCATTTTCTTGTTTAAGTTGTGATAAAGACTGTTGTTCTCGATTAAGATGATGTTGGGTTTGCTTTAAACAAAATTCTACGCGACGTAAATCTAACCAATCTTGTAAAACCCAGTGTTTGTAATCTGTAAAGTAGCTTTTTTTCCCGACGTTTATTGAACTAGTTGAGGCCTCATTCAACTGTTGGTATAAATCAATAACTTCTGGAAAATACTCTTTGAGTAACGTTGGTCGATGAGAATTAGAAACCTCTGTTTTCAGGAGAGATGTGTCTAACAGATCTGTCGGTGGAGATTCTAGTTGTACCTCTGTTTTTTCCGTAATTCGTTTAATAAGTATATTGGGATTCTGAATTAGATCCTCAATCGGAATTAGTAAACTTTGATCAGGATAATTATAAAAAAACGTTAGAATAGTACGATTATAGATTTCCCAAGTTTGTAACGCTAAGTTAGGATTGCCATAAAAAACATCATCAACAGATTCAATATTGCGTCGATAGAGGGAATCAATGGTTTCCCAAGGTGAACGATAGACAAAAATAAAAAAGGGATTCGAGAGTAAACGATGCCAAAAATTGAGAAACAAAACAGTACGCGGATCTTTCCATCCCCACAACGGTTTATCGCAACGTTGATCAATGATGCTTTTTGCTAAAGCGACATATTGTTCCGGAACTGAGACTTGAGAATGACCGCTCGTCCATCCCGCATTATTCAATCCCTGAGATGATAAAACCTGTTTATGAAACTCGACAAATGCTAAATCTTCAAAATGTCCTTTGACGTTGGTTGGCGTAGCAGGGGCTAACTTTTCGCCAATATCAACTCCTGCACTTTGGAGAAGAGAAGCGGTTAAGGAAGTTCCCGAACGGTGCATTCCCGCAATTACTAAAGTTAATGGCGTTGCTTGAGACATTGATCTAGAGAGTAATTAATAGCCATCATAAGCAGAAAGGCAATCATCAAACAATTAGACTTCCAATAAGGAAGAAAACGTTACTTGAGGTTCAACATCAAAATTGACTGTACCGGTTGCTAATAATTCTGTTTCTGGTTGAACGCGGAACATAACAATATCAAGACAGCGGTGTAAAAAGGTTTCGATGCCATCTACTAAACCAACGACTCCTGAATTCAAAAAATAAACCCCAGGTAATAAACGACAACGGAATTTAAACTCCACTTGTACTGCTTTTCCTGGGGGAATAATTTCGATTGCATTTTGCGGAGAATGAGAAACTGCCCCGCCCAATTCAAACCCGCTATTGGTTTTAATTAACATGCCGAAACGTACCGCAAATGCTGCTTCTGTAAATTTTACCGTATAGCAATAAATATATTCTTGTCCAAAACAAAGCAAGTTAACCGGTTCTCCTGCTAAATTTTTAATATAAGGCGATTCAATTTGAGCCCCTCGACTAAGATAATTAACAGTACTTTGCGGGACTAAATTGGGATCGTAAAAATCTTGGGAAACTTCCCGAAATTGGGGAGGAGTTTGAGAGGAAGGTTTGCTGGTTGATTCGGCAGCATCATGAATATTGAACTCGCGAATTTCCTGGCGAACTTCTTCTAATTGGTCGTGGGGTGTATAAATTAATTTGTGGTATTTCGAAACAATAAATTTTGGCGTTCCTTGTAATAGCAATTCTCCTTGATCCATTAAGGCTGCAGCATTACATAATTCAACAATCGAAGTTGCAGAGTGAGAAACAAATATTACTGTCCCGCCATTTTCTTGAATCGATTGAATACGCGCAAAGCATTTCCGTTGAAATACTTCATCTCCTACCGCTAACGCCTCGTCTACCACTAAAATATCTGGGTCAACGCTTGTTGCTACGGCAAAGGCTAGGCGAACAAACATCCCGCTGGAATAAGTTTTTACCGGTTGATCAATAAAATCTCCAATGTCAGCAAATTTTGCAATTTCATCAAATTTTCTTTCAATTTCTTGTTGGTTTAAACCTAAGATTTTGCCATTAAAAAAAACGTTCTGCCTGCCTGTAAATTCCGGATTAAATCCACTTCCTAATTCTAAGAGGGCGGAGATGCGTCCGCCAACTTTAACTTTACCAGAGGTCGCGGTTAATGTCCCCACTAGAATTTGGAGAAGCGTACTTTTACCGGATCCATTACGTCCTACCAATCCCCAAGTTTCCCCGCGAGGAATTTCTAAATTGATGTTCCGCAGCGCCCAAAATTCATCTCCCCTTGATTTATTCGGAAATAACAAATCTTTCAGCCGATCTGCCGGATGATCATAGCGCTTAAAGCACTTTGAAACATTGTTTAAGGAAATTGCAATCTCACTCATGACACCTCATCACTCACATCAGGCCACGTTACAGTACATCCGCAAAGGCAGGACGCAATCGCCGATAAACCCACAATCCTGCATAAAATACTACCAAAGAGATGACCATTAATGTTGCCCATTCCCCAGGATGATTCACTTCTCCGATGATAATTAAATCGCGATAGATTTGCGCGATCGCGGCGATAGGATTGACCCAAAATACTACATCTCGTACCGATGCCGGAACAACGTCTATGGGATAAACAATTGGGGTGAGATAGAACCAGAGGTTTAGAATGACTAGTAAGGTTTGCGGGATGTCTCGTAAAAATACGGTTAACCCAGCCGTCAAATATCCCAATCCAGCAGTAAATAATAACTGAGGCAACCAGATGAAGGGCAGTAAGGCTAAAGTTTCGTGTAGTGTACCAAGTTTCAAAGCAACAAAAGCAATCAGAAGAATTAATCCAAAACCACTTTCAACCAAGGCAGAAAATACCGGTACTAACGGTAATAATGCTAAGGGAAAGACCACTTTTTTAACTAAATTGGTTTGGGCAACAACTGAATTAGCTGCTTGGGTTAACCCACTGGTAAAGGCAATCCAAGGTGATAAACCAGCAAATAACCATAAACCAAAAACTAAACTATTTTCTTCTGGCAAACCTTTGAGACTCAGTTTTACTTTTAAAATGACAGAAAAAACATAGGTATAAATTAATAATTGAGAGAGCTGGTTAACCACTGACCATAAATTTCCTAAAATTGATCCTTTATAGCGAGCTTCTAAGTCTCTTTTGACTAAAATCCGTAGCAGATCCAATTGGAATAACCATTTTTCCCATCGGGAGTTTTTTGTCTTTAATTTGCCACTTTTTTTCATAAAATAATTTACTATAGCGTTAGAATTGCTAAATGATAATATTTAATTTTTAATTGAATTGCGTTCAAGCAAATTTATTGTGTATTAATATAATAGACCAATTTTTAGAAAAATGATTTATTTTTTAGTGGTAAATTATCAATCTTACTCTTTGGTTAGTCAATTGATTAATAGTCAACCTGCTGGCAACCGATCGCGCTGGGTTATTGTTAATAATTATCCTCCTGAAAACAAAGCATTACAAACTATTAAAACAGAAACGATCCACTTAATTGAAGCTGGGACGAATTTAGGATTTGGTTGCGCCTGCAATCTCGGATTATCTTGGATTTATCAACAAGATTCTCAAGCCTTAGTTTGGTTGCTTAATCCTGATATTATGTTTGATTTTCAAATGGTTGAAAATGCCTTAAATTTTATTGACAATTACCCGGAAATATCGATTTTAGGAACAGTAATTTATTCAACGAATAATGAGATTTGGTTTGGTGGGGGAACGTTTAATTCAATTCAGGGAAAAATCACCTCCGAAAACTTATTTTCTGGTCATGCTAAAACCTCTTATGTTACCTGTGATTGGGTCAGTGGCTGTAGTATGATTATTAATCTAAACCATTTTTCAGAATGCCCTCACTTTGATCCGCATTACTTCCTTTATTATGAAGATTTTGACTTTTGTCAACGCTATCAACGTCAAGGTCATCTGGTTGCCGTTACGAATGAAATCGCGATTGTTCATCAGGTTTCCACAGTGACGAATCGGAATCTCAAAAACAAATTTTATCATAGCAGTTATAGTTATCTATTAACCCTAGAAAAATATACCAATCCCATGGTTTTCTCTCTTCGTTTAACTCGCTTGCTGAGTTATGCCCTGATTCTGTTGCCGATCAAACCCGCGATCGCGCTTGGTAAAATAACGGGGACATGGCACTATTTCCAACAACGATTATTTGGTGTTACCTCCTGTTCTCATTAACGGTTCCTTTTTAATCCCCCAACCAACGGGAATCTCCGCTTATACTCTCAATCTCTTACCCAGTTTATCTTCTCTACAACCAACCCTTCTCACCTCTCACCCCATTGATCATTATGATTGCTATCAAATTCCGGAGCGATTAAATCCTGATTATGGGACGATCGCGCACTTGAGGCGTTTACTCTGGACGCAACAACAACTGCCAAACATTTACCAGGGGTTAAAGGCACAATTGCTGTTTTCGCCGATTCCAGAAGCCCCCCTTTTTTCTCAATGCCGGTCTATCGTCACAGTTCATGATTTGATTCCCCTGCGTTACCCAAAACGGTTTTCCCCACTCACCCCCTATTTTCGTTTCTATGTTCCGCAAGTTTTAAACCAAGCGGAACATATTATCTGCAACTCCCAAGCCACTGCCGATGATATGATCCATTTCTGGCAGATTCCCGCCCATAAAATAACACCGATTCCCTTAGGGTATAATCAAACGCTTTTTTATCCTTCCTCTCAGCAACGGGACGGTCAATATTTTCTGCATATTGGACGACCGGATCCCCATAAAAATGTGGGACGATTAATTGACGCCTTTGCCCAAATTCCAGACACTGACTATCAGCTTTGGTTGATTGGTCCGCCAGATTCCCGTTATACACCGAAATTACAACAACAGGCAACAGAGTTGGGACTGCGCGATCGCGTTCGCTTCCTGAATTATATTCCTGATGCCCAATTGCCGGATCTAGTCCGGGGGGCAACCGCCCTAGTTTTCCCGAGTCTCTGGGAAGGCTTTGGCTTACCCGTTTTAGAAGCCATGGCTTGCGGCACACCGGTCATTACTTCTAATTGTGCCTCACTGCCGGAAGTCACTGGGGAAGCAGCGATTCTTATTGATCCTGCCAATCCTGAGGAAATCGCTAATGCCATGACAACCCTTGCTAACGACTCGAATTTGCGACAAAAATTGCGGGAATTGGGCTTAAAACGGGCCTCTCAATTTAGCTGGGAAAAGACGGGAAACGCCACAGTAGAGATTCTCAAACACTTTTTATAGTAGAATTTGGCACAGATAAGACATAATAAACAGGTTGCCCTTTACAATTAACAAATGCTGGTGTCGCGCTGGAACATTCCCCTCTTTTTCGGAACATTATTGCTGTTAATGGTAAGCCAAATCACACCGATTAACGCTCAATCTGCCCTTTATAATCCCATTATTCTCCCCATTAATCGCTCAATCAGCGATGAGTTGTCTGCCCAAGATATTCCCACCGGCGAAGGCGGTTTTGCCCGAGACTATCAAGTCAAGCTGAAAAAAGGCGATCAAATCTCCATTGATGTTAAATCGGAAGACTTTGACAGTATTGTTCTTCTTATTGCCTCTGATGGAACAACGGTGGCGGAAAATGATGATGGTCCCGAGGGAACCACAAATTCCTTGCTATTTACGCGCATAACTGAGTCAGGGCGCTATATTGTTCGAGTGCGCACCTTTGGGAAAACAGGCGGCGGCAATTTTACGCTAAAACTTACCCGGTTACAACCTGTCGAAGAGAATTAGAAGCAAGTTTATGAGAAAATTGTTGATTAGCAATGATGATGGCATTTTTGCCTTGGGAGTCCGCAGTTTAGCCAACACCCTCGCTGAACAAGGGTATGAGGTTACTGTCGTCTGCCCCGATCGCGAACGTTCCGCTACTGGCCATGGATTAACCCTCCATCAACCGATTCGCGCCAATATCGTTGATGATATATTCCATCCCACCGTTACCGCTTGGTCTTGTTCAGGAACCCCTTCCGATTGCGTGAAATTTGCTTTAAGTGCCATTTTAGATGGGCCTCCCGATATGGTTCTCTCGGGAATTAATCATGGGTCCAATGTGGGCACCGATATTCTCTATTCGGGAACTGTTTCGGCGGCGATGGAAGGAACCATTGATGGGATTCCCAGCCTTGCTCTTAGTTTAGCAAGCTATACTGCAACTGATTTCTCGACAGCGGCGCAAGTGGCTAATCAACTTTTAGAAAAGTTGCCGCCCATTCCTAAGGGAACGCTTCTCAATGTCAATATTCCCCCGGTTGCTAAGGAAGAAATCGCAGGCATTCAGCTGACTCGCCAAGGATTGCGGCGCTACATTGAACAGTTTGAGAAACGCTTTGATCCCCGAGGAAAAAGTTATTACTGGCTAGCGGGAGAAGTCATTGAAGATATTCCCCAACCCGAAGCCAAGCATCTTCCTGATGATGTTCCCACCGATGTCGAAGCCATACGCCAAAATTATGTCACCATTACCCCTCTTGAGTTTGATTTAACCAATGCCCAAAGTTTTCTCTCCTTACAACAGCAAGGCATGGAAGGATTGTTTGATGCTTGAGACCTGACTAGCGAGATCAACTGCCATATGGCTGCCTTGCCAAAAAATTAAGGTGATAGGGTTCTCACTGCTTCTAGAACCTGCTCAGAAATGAAGGGTAATAATTTGCGATCTTGTGGCGATGGTGGACGTTGTGTAAAGACAACCAGCAGATAGGGAGGGGAACCGGGGAGTTCAATATAAGCACTGTCATGGCGAACTTGACTCGTCCAACCGGCTTTTGACCAGAGTTTGGCTTCAATGGGCAGTGCCTCTCCCAAAAAACCGGTAATTTGATTTTCTTCTTCTAAGTCAGAGGTTACATTAGCGAGGGGACGGGAGAGCAATTCCATCATGACGCGAGACTTTTCCGCAGAAACGGCATTCCCCGTAACAATGGTGTGCCAGAGTCGGGCCACGGCATTGGTCGTAAGTCGATTCCGATTTTCCGACAATTCTCCCACAAAGGTTCGTTCTCGCCCATAGGGACCATCGCCCCAAGTTTTTTGATTGACATTAATTGGTTCTAACTCTTCCCAACGGAAGCCTTGGAAATAGCGATTGACCAGATTCCGTTGCGACTTCCAGGTCAGAAAAGCATTGCGAGATAAATCTGGGCCGCTCGTGGTGCCGGTTAAAATATCCACAACCAAACCGGTGGCATCATTGCTCGACTCAACGATCATATCTCTCACTGCGCGATCGAGCTCGGAAGATTGGACAATCATCTCCCGTTGCAACCATTCTTGAACGGCTACTAAATAAAATAATTTCACCACACTGGCCGGATAAAAAACTTGTCCGCCTCGATACTGAAATCCTCTCAATTGGGAATCATAAACCAGCCACGTTAAACCAATGTGATTTTTATCTAATTCTGGAAAAGTTTGCCAAACCCGCTCCAGAATTTGCCAAGCAAGTTGTCGCAGCTGTGTATCTTCCTGATAAAATACCATGTTTCAATCGGCGAGAGACGGGCGAGAGGGAAACCAATCATTGTTACTGATCAAGAGACTCCCCACACCCATTAGGGCAGGGGAATCTCTTCGGATTAACTGATTTTAATTAACTTAAACTTCGTAAGGCTCTTTGCCAGAGAATTTAACCGTTGCAGGATCAGGATTATTCCCAATCTGACGGTCAATTTTGCCCACATAAGGACGACCTTCGTTGACATTTTCAGGGAAGACGCCATCTTTGGGATGGAGATATTCTGTTTCCCCGTTGGGATAAATGCGATAAATTTTGAAGTCCTCAATTTTGGGCTTAAATTTACTGCGAAGTTGTGCGCCTAAAGCGAGACACTGCTCTTTACGCGCAAAATAGAAAACATTTTGTCCTTCGCGCATAATGGCAGCGCCGCCAGTAGGCATTTCAAACACTTGTTCTTTCGGGCTAGTCCAAGTAATGCCGTATTTTTCTTCTGTTTCGGCAGCGGTTAATAAACCGCCGGTGCTACCGCCAAATATAGGAGTTTGTCCAGAAAGTGGTTCATTCATAGTCAATTTTCTAAAATAGGGACATTTACTCGGAATCCTATCACTGTGATGGCGCGCCTTTAGTGTTTTTGTCAAGAACTGTTACAATTTGCTGAGTTTAACAAATCGCGTTTTATGAAACCGATTCCACGAGAAAAGCAAAATCAAACCGCTTTGTTATCGAATCTAGAACATTTTCTGCAAACCGAAATTGCTCCACAAGCCAACCTTCTTGATGAAGACACCAATGCTCTCGATCGCGCTCTAGGGCAACTGAATCAATTTGGCTTGTTTGGGCTACGCATCCCGGAATTTTATGGCGGATTAGAAGCAAATTTAGTAACGTTTCGTCGCCTGCAAACGCTCATGCCTCGTTATTCGGGCGCATTGGCCTTTCTCCAAACCCAACACCAAAGTGCTGCTTCTCTCATCGCCAGCAGTGACAATACTACAGTTAAAAATAGCTTTCTGCCCAAGATGGCAAGCGGAGAAATATTAGTCGGTGTGGGCTTTTCTCAACTGCGACGGACTCATGAACCGCCACTGATTGCCAAGCCAGTGACAGGCGGGTATCAACTCCAAGGCAATGTTCCTTGGATCACCGGGTATGGCTTTTTCCAATCCTTCATCATTGGCGCCGCCCTTCCCGATGGGGAAGCCCTTTATGGCATCGCTCCGTTTACCCCCACCCAACAACCGCAAGGGGGCAACATTGACTTTGCCACTCCCCTAGATTTAGCGGTCATGGGCTCTACCAATACAGTGGGTGCAACAGTGGACAACTGGTTTTTAAGCGACTCAGACGTTTTATTTATTAAACCCGGTCATGCGATTCATCGCAGCGACAAAAAAAATGTCCTCCATCATGGCTTTTATGCGTTGGGCTGTGCGAGAGCGGGATTAGATATTTTGGAAACAGCAGCCCAGAAGAAAGGATTTATATTTCTTGAGGAAAGTTATCAAACGCTAGAACAAGAACATCGTTCCCTTTCTGAGGCGATGTTTGATGCCCTTCCTCCCACAGACACGTCTTTTGAGTATCGTTTAAAACTGCGTGGGCAAGCGATTCATTTGGCGCAACGTTGTGCTCATGCCGGGGTTATTGCCTCCAGCGGCGCTGCCAATGCCCGTAGTCATCCGGCGCAACGGGTTTATCGCGAAGCATTGCTGTTTTCGGTTGCCGGACAAACCAAGGCAGTCATGGAAGCGAGTTTAAAGCAAATTAACAATGTCTAAACGTGGATTATTTGTCGGCATTACGACCCTAGATTTAATTTATTTGGCTCCTTATCTACCCCAAGCCAATGAAAAACTAAGTGCAGTGGATAGTACCATTTCTGCTGGGGGACCCGCTACCAATGCCAGTGTGGCCTTTAGTTATTTCGGGAATCACGCTCGGCTTTTATCAGTAATTGGGCAACACCCGATTACCAACTTAATCACCACTGATTTAAGCCAATTTTCCATTGAACATCAAGATTTACAACCGCAGTGGCCAGAAAGTCCGCCTACTTCGTCAATTATTGTCACCCAAACCAATGGCGATCGCGCTGTGATTTCTCTGAATACTGCGCGTTGTCAAGCTCAACCGGAACAAATTCCTCCCAAGATCTTAGCCGGGATTGACTTAGTTTTGATTGACGGGCATCAAATGCCGGTGAGTCAAGTGGTAGCAAAAAATGCCCAAGCTCAAAACATCCCGGTAGTGGTCGATGGCGGCAGTTGGAAACCGGGCTTTGAAGAAGTATTAAAGCATACCGACTACGCGATTTGTTCTGCCAATTTTTATCCGCCCAACTGTCAAACGCCAGAGGAAGTGTTTCACTATTTAAACGAGATAGGGGTGCCGAACCTTGCCATCACCCAAGGCAATGATCCCATTCTTTATCAAACGCCGCATACCAAGGGAGAAATTCCCGTTCCCCCTATCACTCCCATTGACACCTTGGGGGCAGGGGATATTTTTCATGGCGCATTTTGCCACTATATTTTGCAACAAAACTTCCATCACGCTCTGAGCGCAGCCGGGGAAATTGCGACGAAAGCCTGTCAATTTTTTGGCACCAGAAATTGGATGAATTTCTAATACGGATTTGATTTAATCAGTACGACAAATCGGTGGCGTAATTGGGAAAAAGGGCAAAGGGTAAAGGTTAAAGGAGAGGGGAAAGCAACTTTTCCCTTGTTCCTTGTTCCTTGATCCAAGCCTGCTCATCTGCAGCAAGCATTTACCCATTTCATATAAGGAATTACATCATTTGCATTGACTTCCGCCGCACTGCTTGCTTGTAAAGTTCTTCCAGGTGAGAAATATTGCAGTTGAGGGTATAACGCTCTAACACTCTTGCTCGCGCCTTTTCTCCCAACACTCGGGTTAATTCGGGATGATCTTTAAGTAAGGGCAATAGGGTTTTTAATTGGGTGGTAACGCGGTTAGTACTTAAAACCACGCCCGCCCCATCTTCTAAGACTTCGCCGTCAGCCCCGGCATCAGTGGCAACACAAGCCACCCCGCAAGCCATCCCTTCTAACAGGGAAATCGATAACCCTTCCACGAGAGAGGGAAGAATAAACACATCTGCCGAGCGCAGAATGTCGATTCGTTTTTGTTCATCAGGAATGAAGCCTAACCAAATGACGCCATGATTTTCGTTATAAAACGGTTTCAGAGAATTGACGAGCGGCCCGTCGCCAACAATGGCTAATTTAGACTCGTCGCCAAACCCGCAGGCTTTCCACGCCTGAAGCAATGATTCAACATTTTTTTCGGCAGAAACCCGCCCTTGATAAACAAATAACCGTTCTGCCCCAAATTCCGATTTAAAGTCGGATTCGGCAGGGGAATACTTGGTTTCATCAACGCCATTGGGAATCACGGCTAATTTTTTTTCCGGTACTCCCAAACGCATTAATAAATCCCGTTGAATGCGGGAAAAGATAATAACCCCGTCATAATGGGCTAAAAACGGTGCATAGAGTTGATAAGTCAGGAATTGGGTACTGGATTTAATATTGCGAAGTTTACTGTCAAAGGGAGGGTGAAATGTCGCGACTAAAGGAATGTTCAGTTCTCGGCAAATTTCAGGAAGACGAAAGTCCAAAGGCGACAGGGTTAGAGACGCATGGACAATGTCCGGTTGCAACTCCTGTAACGAGCGCCGTAAGATATTTGTCGAACCTAAGGAGGGAATGGTATAAACCTGAGATTTATAAATAAACGGCAATAGCACTTCTTGACAATGCGGCCAATTGTCCGATTCTGCTTCTTCTTGGGCAAAATGGAGAAAACTAACCTCATACCCTCGCTCTAATAAGGCGCTAGTAATATTGCGACTGTAGGTGACATTCCCACAAAACGGTGATTTTTTTCCCAACCAGGCGATATGCATGCAACTGAAACTTGCGACAAACAGAAAATTGGATTGCTGGAGGCGAGTATCAAGACATTCCGGTCAGAGATGACGCCTTATTAAACTTAAGACGCTTCCTCTAACCGTCGGTCGCAATTGATACCGGAATCCCTTTCTGGTGTAGGGGTTACACCCTTCCAAGACTTGCTCGGAAGATGGTTCCTTGCCTCTAGCGACCATTGGTCAATTTTACTCTACTCCTGTACGGGAAATATACCAGGTTAGGAGTCCTCCTGCGATCGCAATTCCTGCTAAACTCAATAAAACGGCTTCTAAGCCGAAAATTGTCTCAGCTACACTGGCCAATGCCAAGGGTAAACTTAAGGCAATATTAACGGCATTATT
This sequence comes from Halothece sp., assembly GCA_042218725.1. Classification (GTDB taxonomy): domain Bacteria; phylum Cyanobacteriota; class Cyanobacteriia; order Cyanobacteriales; family Rubidibacteraceae; genus Halothece. The sequence goes on from JBDGQV010000018.1 coordinate 20,279, forward strand.
CTGTAAGCCAAAGACTTTGCCGCGCTTCTGTTCTGGCGTATCTTCCTGAATGGTGGTTTGCATGGGAATTCCCACTAACGCACCGAAAAAGCCCAAGAAAATTGTTATTACAAATGCTAAAGCAACATCCGTGGTGAAAAAGGCTAATCCCGCTAGGGAAGCGGCCATACCAAATGACCCCCATAGCCCTAATTGCGGCCGCGGCAGGCTTTGTCCCCAGTTGCCAAGGAAAGCTGCGCCAACCGCCATGCCAACACCGGCAGCCGCTAAAATAAAGCCGAATTGATCCGATTCTAAGTTCGGCAACGTTTCTGCTAAACGTACTGCTAATACAGCTAAGGCGGCAAAGATACAGAATAAAATTACTAACTGTACCATGGCATTGCGGACGCGATGGTTTTGGCGGAGATACTGAATCCCATCCCAAATATCTTGCAAGACATGGGGCTGTTCTTTTTCAGTTTTGGCGGTTTCTTGCGGATTTAGGGGCAACAGGACAATGCCTGCCAGGGCATAGCCGGCACCAACCACAATTTCTTTGCTAAATTCCCAAGTTAGTCCAATCCACTGGGCAAATTTTTCCGTTAATCCTAACAGGGGTTCTCCCACGGCAAAGCCAATAATCACCGACGCCATCATGGTGGTGGTGTAAAGAGAATTGGCCGGCAGCAGATTTTTCCGTTGGACTAATAGGGGAATTGCAGTTTGTTCGGCAGGGGCAAAAAATTGGGTCAAGGTGGACACTAAAAAGGTAACTACTAATAGACACCAGAAGCCCACCGGAAGATTAAACCAGGGCGGTAAATCTTGAGACACATACAATAAAGCAGGAACGGACCACACGAGTAAGCCTCGCACTAAATTCGTTCCCACTAACACCCCTTTTTTCGACCAACGGTCTACATAAACCCCCGCCAGCGACCCAAATAAGACGGCAGGAATCGTAAACGCGATCATAATTGCTGAGACCCAACCGCTAATGGTTTGGTCAGCACGTTGGAAGTGACTGGCAATGATACTGATCATTAAGACCAGATACACTTTATCCGCTAATTGGGAAAAGATTTGACCGCTCCAGAGGGTTAAGAAACGATAATTTTTAAGGACGGGAAGAAACCCCTGTGTGTTATCCTCAGCAGGGGCTTGGGCATTCACCTCAGTTGCTTGCGTTGTGGAATTGGTTTGTTCTTGTTCTGATAATTTCATGTTATTGCTGACGTAATGGCATCCGAGGGACGAGTTTGGGAAGAGAGTAAGCTTTCCACCAAACTGGCTGAACGAATGGCATGATGAAAATGATATTCTGTATAGTTTCGTAACAGTTTTTCAATTGCTTGTAAATGAATCACTTCTCCTGAAAAATCAGAAGGAAGGCGGGGTTGGGAAAACTGTTGCAATAAGGTTAATTCTGCACCATTAAGGAACTGATTAACAGGTTCTTGCCCTTGTCCAACAATCCCTCCAGCTTGGCAACTAAATCCCACACGCCAATTGGGATCGTTGCGATCCACGGTTAGGGGACGTTGGGTTAGACAACAATTATAGACTTGCGGGGCAATTCCTGCTAAAGATAACAGATGAAACATTCCCTGGTTAAGTAAGGGGAACAAGGCTTGCGCCAAGGTTTCTCCCCCTTGTGCCGGGGAAACTGGGCAGGTTTCAATGCGGTCTAAATGTTCGCGCAATAGGGTAAACAGTTCTGGTTGGGGCTGTTCACTGAGGGCAAAACAAAGCACGATTTCTGCCAAATATTGACTAATGGCAAGTTTTCCTAAGTTCTGACTAAGTTTGGAATAGGTATAAACGGTTTCGGCTTGGGTGAGACGATACAGGGAAGAACGCCCTTTCACTAACAAGAGTTGATTCACGACAAACAGTTCACTGCGGCCGCGCAAACTGGAATGATGTTTCCGCGCTCCCCCAGCGACAGCCTTAATCAGACCATATTCCGGGGTTAAAATGGTCAGCAACCGATCGCGCTCTCCAAAAGGCACGCCTTTCAAATTAATCCCCGTTGCTTGATAGGTTTGACTCATTCTCCTCCTGCACGTCCACCAACCCTCAAGATAACAGGGATTACCTAAGCTTCTGCATCCTCTGGATAACTGATTTTTTCTTCTCGTTCCTGAATGAGTTTTAAGCTGTGGGAGGTTCCTAAGCGATTGGCACCGGCATTAAGCAGCGCGATCGCGTTTTCTCGGCTGCGAATCCCGCCAGAAGCCTTGATCCCCACTTGCCCTTTTGTCATTTCTCGAATCAATTCCACATCAGCAACGGTTGCCCCGCCAAACCAACCGGTATTGGTTTTAATAAAAGCAACGCCAGCATCTAAACACGCTTCGACGGCTAATTGCTTTTCTTCTTGCGTTAGCAATCCGGTTTCAATAATTGCTTTGACTGTTTGTCCCGTTTCTTCGCAAATTTGCGCCATTTCCCAGTTTACGCGATTCGCTTCTCCGGCTTTTAGCCATCCTAAATTAATCACCACATCCAACTCGCTGGCGCCATTTTCCGTTGCTTCTTGGGCTTCGTAGAGTTTGGTTGCGCTAGTTGTTGCCCCGGTGGGAAACCCAATTACGGTACACACTTGTGGGGCTTTTCCATATAAGTATTCTGTAGCTTGTCGGACAAAACTGGGGTAAACGCAAACCGTGGGGAAATTGTGTTGCCAGGCTTCATTACAACAGCGTTTTAAGTCTTCTAACGTGGCAGCCGGGTTTAAGAGGGCGTGATCAATGGTACTGGCAATATCGATGTCTTGATTAAAAACCATGCTTTAGTCTCGGGCAATATTGTGCATTTTTTCCGCTTTTTGGTGTGCGGCTTCGGCTTGCAATTCTTCTACCACATCCCAAGCCACAGCACATTCTGAGGAATTTTTTCCGTTCACTTCACAAGCTTGACGGGCTTTGGCAATGGCATTGTTAATTTCTTCTTCCAAAACTTTCTCTTTTGGTCTTTCCACAAAGTCGCTTTTCATCAGAATATCAGAGGTGGAAATCAATCCTAATAATTCTTCTTGAATCACCGGCGCATGATGAATCTGGGCTTGGGCAAACAAACGCGCGACATACTCCACCCCTAAATCGGGATTAACCACAACACAAGGCTTGGTCATGACTTCAGACACTCTCACCTGTTCCGCATCTTTGCCATAGGCCGCCACTTGCTTCACAATATCAGTGTCGGTAACAATGCCATAAGCATCTTCTTCTCGACGACGATCCACAATTAAACATCGAATATTCTTTTCTCGCATCAATTGAACGGCTTCTGCAACGGTGGCCGAACCTTTAATTTTTACCACTTCTGTGGTCATGATTTCTTTGGCTTTCATCATGATTTAATTAATCCTTAAATTCGGTTGGCTTTTTATTCATCTTGCGCCAACTTTATCATGTTATGATCTTCTTTGATGGTGCGTTGTTACAATAATGATCAACGTCGATTTTTGGTTAATTTTAACTGGGTTCCTTCTTCATTCCAATGGACCTGATCAAAAATTTGATATAAAATACATAGTCCCCTACCGTTTTCTGCATTTTCTGCAGGGAGAAGACTATCGGGATCCTCTTGACAACAACAATTGGGGATAAAGCCAGTTCCATGATCCGTAATAACCCAACTACAATGCGTTGTCATAATGGCATACTGGACAGCAACCGTTTTTCCGGGATCTAATTGGTTCCCATGTTTGGCGGCGTTGACTAAGGCCTCTTGTAATCCCAACCGAATTTCGGCTTGCCAGTCTGGGGGAACTTTCGCAACGAGAAGGTCTAAAATGGGACCGAGATACAGAGTTGAGGCAAAACTGACTGTCCCCCAGTTACATTTTGTTGGACGGGGCGATAATGCAATCACGCGCTATTACCTCACTTTTTCTAAAAGCCGTTTAGGAAGAGATTAATTAGTAAAAAATCGGTCAAAAAAAACCCCATTCAGCTATTAAAAGCTGTTTCGTTTTTGTTTGGAATTTTCATCTTTAATTATATCAAAAATTTGACAAGGGTAAAACCCCTCTATTTTTGGGGGGAATTTTCGCATTGTAAAAAAGCGGCACATTCCACATGAGCGGTTTGCGGGAAAAAGTCTGCCGGTTGAACCAGGGTAACTTCATAGCCATGGGCGGATAACTGGTTTAAGTCACGAGCGAGTGTGGCAGGGCGACAACTCAAATAAACCAGCTTTGGCGGTTGAAATTGGGCAATGGTGTCTAAAACAGCGCGATCGCAGCCTTTTCGAGGAGGATCCAGAAAAACAAGATCGGGTGTTTTGTCTAATTGGGGCAGAATCGTCTCCACTTTTCCGACATGAAACGTTACATTGTCAAGTTGATTACATTGGGCATTGCGTTTGCCTTGCGCGATCGCGCTTTCCTGGGATTCAATGCCAATGACTTGTTTCGCATGACGGGCAAGTGGCAGGGTAAATGTTCCAACGCCACAATAGGCATCAACGATAGTTTCGGTTCCAGTCAACGCTAATTGATCTAAAATAAAATCACACAGTCCCTCTGCCGTTTCCGTATTCACCTGGAAAAATGTATCGGGACTTAAATAGAAGGTTAATCCGGCAAATTGTTCTTCTAATTCTCCTTGACCGGCAATACAGCGCGTTTCTTTGCCAAAAATAATATTGTTGCGTTGAGGATTGCGATTGAGACAGACTCCTACCAATTCTGGAAACTGATTTAACCAAGTGTTGGCCTGGGTTTCGATTCCTTCCAGATTCCAATCGGTGCTAATCAAGGTTAACAGCACTTGCCCAGTATGCCGTCCAATTCTCAGGGCTAAATGACGCAGTTTTCCCGTTTCTCTGCTTTCGTTATAAATACTCCAACCCTGGGCTTCAATATCTTGCTTAATTTGGGCTAAAAACGGATCTAAGCGAGAATCTTGAACCGGACATTGATTGAGGTTTACTAATTTATGAGATCCTTTACGATAGTATCCCGCTTGCACTTGCCCGGCGGCGGAACGTTGGAGGGGATAAGTTACCTTATTCCGGTAGTGTAACCCAGTGCCCCGGCTTAACATTTCGGCAACCGGAGGATTGGAAATTTTGCCAATGCGTTCTAGGGCATCAATGATGATTTGCTGTTTGGCTTGGTGTTGGTAGGCGAAGTCAATATGTTGCCACTGACAGCCCCCGCACTTGTCAGCAACGATACACTGGGGGCGAATCCGATGAGGCGATGGGCTTAGCAATTGTTGAAGTTTCCCATAGGCATATTTGGATTTGACGCGAACGAGACGCACTAGGGCGCGATCGCCGGTCACGGTATCAGGCACAAAGACCGCACGCCCTTGCCAACGCCCCACCCCATCAGCGCGATCGCTGAGATCACTAATTTCTACTTCAATTAAACTGCCTTGTTGCCATTTTGGGGGGTTTGTCTGGGTAACTGACATGGTTATTTCTAATTCAGATACTGTTAATTGTTAACTCACCATTCCTTATAACCGCAAGAGTCGCTACACTACAAGATAGGTTTTATAGAAAGCGCCGTAAAACCAAGCGTCTTTAGACGTTGGAGATAAGGCGGTGAGTTGAGGACTTCGATCGTCCGAAAACGAACCAACCTGAAAAGTTATGCTAGAATTGACTTACTCGATAAGAGGCGCGATTAACCTCTCTAAAAACGTTAGCACCTTAACGGGTGTACCAGTAAAACCAAGATCATTTAACTCTCTAAACTGTAGGGTCGGGCGGACCCAAACAGGATAATCAACGCTTTTGGAGAGAATTCCCGCTGGAGTGGAAAGGAAGTGAATTCCTGGAAACTTTAAGGTATCTCAATGAATTAAGAATCCAACTTCTTCAGATGTTGGAGCGTCAATCAATGCGATCTTAATAATCATGAGTGTAGTAAGCCAAGTTATTCTAAAAGCCGACGACGAACTGCGTTACCCCACCAGTGGCGAACTCAAAGGAGTTGAAGAGTTCCTGAAAACCGGGGAACAACGGATGCGAATTGCGCAAACGTTAGCAGAAAGCGAAAAGAAAATTGTTGACCAAGCCAGCAAGGAACTTTGGAAGCTCCATCCTGAGTATATCGCGCCTGGCGGTAATGCGTTCGGTTCCCGAGAACGCAACCTTTGTCTGCGCGACTATGGTTGGTATTTGCGTCTCATCACTTATGGCATTATTGCCGGTGATAAACAACCCATTGAAAACATTGGTTTAGTTGGGGTACGGGAAATGTACAATGCCCTTGATGTTCCCGTTCCCGGCATGGCAGATGCCATTCGTTGCCTCAAAGATGCTTCTCTAGGGGTACTGAGTGCAGAAGACGCGAAAGAGGCGGCCCCCTACTTCGATTACATTATTCAAGCAATGTCGTAATCGTAAGCCATTAAAAGCAACCAGCAGATTAGTCAGTGGATGAAAGGTGAGGAGGTGGCAGGGTGACCACCCATCATTGTTGGCGTTTCTTTCCATCTCCTCGTCTTTTCCGCTGTACTAAGTTTAATCCTAAATCAGCATTTATGTCCTAGGAAGATGGGTCAATTTCCTTGGGTTTCTTTTTTATTACTCCTGCTAGCTTGTACCATTTTTGGCTGGATTCTATCGAATTATACTTCGACTCATGCCGAACTTATTTTTGGGTGGATTAAAGTTGCCAATAATGAATTGCTCGCATGGATCATTGCTGGTAGTTTATTATTACTCATGGATATGGGGTTAACGGCGCCTGTTACTTTAATTGAAGTGTTTTTTGGGACTTGGTTAACCTCAGATAAACGCGCTTTTCTAACCGTTTTAGTATTAGCGTTTGGGTTTGCATTTGCCATTACTTGGATTCATCTGTTTGCCCGCATCCTGGTTTTACTCGCTGCCGGAACCTTGTTTCGCCTAGATTTACAACGTGCTAAATTTAGACGCTGGCAGGCGTTAACGATTCTTTTATTAACTTGTGTGACGGGCTATGCCATTGGCATTTTGAGCCATGAAACGTTCGGTTGAATGATGAACCAAGCAACCGGTTATTGATTCTGAGATGCAACTTTCCTATCTACCCATTGCTTAGCAATACGAATGGCTTCACTGCGCTTGTTAACAGCAGGTGTTGCGATTGCCCAACCGTAATGATGTCCAACCCAAGCGGAATAAGTAATTGCTTCGCCTTCTTCTTTGTCATCAATCTCGATTTCAATCTCAAAGCCGCGATAGATAAAAGAAAAAACTTTTTTTGGGTAATCCGGGTCAATAATAATTGTCATCATGAATTTCGAGGTAAGAAAGCCTGGGTGTTAGAAAGTGATCAATTAAATCTTACTCAAAAATTTCTGTAGGGTGCATCCTTAATACACCCTACTTCCCAAGTGACCAACGGTTAGAACAAGCGCCTTCCGTTCAGGAATAGCTAATCTCTAACGAATGGTAAAAAGCATCATTGGCAACTGATATCAACAATAGCTTAAGACAACTATGCTTTTGCAAAATTGTCAGCAGCAAATTCCCAATTCACCAACTGATCTAGAAAGGCATCCACATAGGTGCCACGCTGATTTTGATAGTCTAAATAATAGGCATGTTCCCACACATCGATGGTTAGCAATGGCGTTTGTCCTTTGGTAAGCGGATTGTCAGCATTTAAAGTTTTCGTGACTTTGAGGGTATTTCCGTCTAAAACCAGCCAAGCCCAACCGCTGCCAAATTGACCAGTGGCAGCCGCTTTAAAAGCTTCTCGAAATTGTTCAAAACTGCCGAAGTCAGAGGCAATTTTTTGGGCTAGGTCTTTTGTGGGTTGCCCTCCACCATTGGGTTTCATCGAGTTCCAATAGAAGGTATGATTCCAAGCTTGGGCGCCTGGATTAAAAATACCGGTTTTGCTTTCATCACCAGCGACCGTTTTAATAACATCTTCGATGGGTTTACTATCTAACTCTGTTCCTTCCACGGCGGCATTGTATTTTTTGACGTAACTTGCATGGTGTTTATCGTGATGGAATTCCAGAGTGGTTTTAGAAATAGCAGGTTCTAAAGCCGTGTAATCGTACGGTAAAGGGGGTAGTTCGTATCCCATGGTGTTCTTCCTCGTTAAGACGACATTGTCTTTTGAAAACGATGATAAGCTACAAATTTTAAAAACGTAATCCCTAACCCCCGTAGGGGGAAATTCATCAGCATTGAATGTCGATTCAAGCGTTATGCCCAATTGGTGTTAAAGAGAGATTGGTTGAACCCATTCTGGTAACGAACTGCATTATTTCATAGTCGGAGTTTTTCCTAGCACGCCATGAGATAAAAACCGGTTTACAATAGAAACTCATGGGTAATGTTGAGATTAATTATTTAAGTATTGAACTATGGAAATTGATGTGGCAAGTGTTATTTCTGCTTATGCACAAGGACTATTTTTAATGGCAGATGAAACTGGCAATTTAGGTTGGTATGCCAGTCGGGCTCATGCTATTGTTCCTTTAGATGATCAGTTTCGTTACCCAAAATCTTTGCAACGAGCGATTAATCAAAATTGGTTTGATGTTGCTATTAATCGAGATTTTGCAGCGGTTTGTGAGGGCTGTGCGAATCGAGAAACCACTTGGATTTCTTCTGATTTAAAGTCAGTTTATTGGCAACTGTATCAAGCGGGATGGGCTTACAGTTTTGAAACTTGGCAAGGAGACAAATTAGCTGGCGGAATATTAGGAATTGCTATTGGGGGCGCGTTTATTGGGGAATCGATGTTTTATCAAATTTCTGAAGGATCAAAAGTGGCATTAGTCAAGCTAGTACAGCATTTACGGCAACGAGAGTTTTTATTATTTGATGCCCAAATGCAAAGCGATCATTTAGCTCGGTTTGGGGCTTATGAAATCAGCGAAAAAGATTATAAAAAACGCTTAGAGCAAGCCATTAAAAAGCCCTGTCGTTTCCATTAAAAGCGCGATCGCGCCGGCAAAAACAGCCCCGAAAAAAGTATTGATAATATTCACGATTTCATTGGTTAAAAACGCAAACTGTTCCTGTAGAGTTGCCCCAATTAAACTTTCTAAATTGGTAGCAATAAAAGCCGCCAAAACACAGCAAACAATTCCGAATCCCGAAATTAAGCCGACACTCCAGCCAACCATCGCAATTACGACTGAAGCCAGGATACCAGCGACCGTTCCTTCTAAACTCACTGCCCCTTCTGTACCGGGAGAAACCGGTTTTAAAGAAGTAATTAAAAAGGTGCGTTTACCGTAAGCTTTCCCCACTTCACTGGCCGTTGTATCCGACAATTTGGTGCTAAAACTGGCCACATAACCTAATAATAGAAGTGGGGTAGGAATCAAAGAGAAATCGCTTCCTTGATTAAGGCCAACCCCCAAAGCGCAAATGGCGGCAACTAAGGCTGATCCCCAGACATTTTCCGGGCCCCGTGCCCCAGACCGTTTTTCCGCAATCCCGGCGGCTTCTTTCTGGGCACTGCCGAGGCGGGTAAGTGCTGACCCCACTAAAAAGTAAAACGCAACAATGGTATAGCCTTGCCAGCCCAAAGTTCCCCAAATGATAACGCCTAGCAGCCAAGCATTGACAATTCCAGCAGGAGTCAATAGTTTCTTGGGAACAAGGGCCACCATGAATAATAAAATTGTGTTGAGACCCGCTCCAACGAGCCAAGGGATTAAGATTGGGGGGAGATCAATCATTGCCCATTTCTCCACTAAATTTGCCACAATAGTAGGCGATCGCGCCTTCACTTAGCAATAGGAATTGCCATGGATACACCGATTTTTCATCTTGCTATTCCCATCAAAGATATTGCGCAGGCCAAAGCGTTTTATGTGGACGGGTTAGGCTGTCAAGTGGGCAGAGAAACCGATCGCGCTGTCATTTTCAGCTTTTACGGCCACCAATTGGTTGCTCACATGACCGAAGAAGAACTCACCCCGCAAAATAGCATTTATCCCCGTCATTTTGGGATTATTTTTCCCACTGAAGAAGACTGGGAAAGTCTATGGCAACGCGCAACCGCCCGACAACTTAAATTTTACCAATCCGCAAAACATCGTTTTCCTGGGGAACTAACTGAGCATCGAACCTTCTTTTTAGAAGACCCCTTTTATAACCTGCTGGAGTTTAAATACTATCGTCATGCCGAAGCTATCTTTGGCGGACAAAATTTGACGGCAGTGGGAGATAGAGAGTAATCGTCAATAAGGAGAAACGTTGTGCATCCCTTCCCGAGTCAAACGGTTTATGTCGGAATCGCTTTCAGTAGTGTTTTGCCTGCCTTGATTGCACCGGCAGCAGTAACGGCAGTGCAAGCCCAAGTTACTGAGACAACGATTTATGTTGATCCTCGCGCTGGCAATGATCAAACTGGAACCGGCAGCGAGGATCAGCCTTATCAAACCCTGACCCAAGCCCTAGAAGCCGCCTCTGCTGATGCCGTAATTCAACTTGCCCGCGGCACTTATAGTGAGGAAACGGGAGAAATTTTCCCGATTGTGGTGAAAAAGCCCGTAGAAATCCGGGGTGTTCCTGGCAATCAAGGGTATCGGGTGAAGATCCAAGGCGGTGGCAGATTTAATAGTCCCACAGGTGCCGGTCAAACTGTGGGCATTGCCCTGCTCGCAGATGCCACCTTGACAGGGGTCACTGTCACCAATCTGCGCGATCGCGGGCACGGGGTTTGGATTGAAGGGGCAAATCCCACTGTAACCCAAAATACCTTAACGCGGAATGATAATACAGGGGTGTCGGTTAATGGCACTGGCCAACCGAAAATTACCGATAATTACTTCTACAATAATGTCGGCAATGGGATGGTGATTTATGGTGAAACGCAACCCCTGGTTAAAAACAATACCTTTCACCGCACCGGCTTTGGCATCAGCGTTACCGAACAAGCAACGCCTCAAATTATTGGCAATGAACTAAAAGATAATCGCATTGGCATTATTGTGGAAGAACAGGGCAAACCGGTGCTCAGAGAAAATGTCATCGAACTGTCGCGAGAAGATGGCTTGGTTGCCATTTCCAATTCTCGTCCTGATTTAGGAACTGCCAAGGAACCGGGCGGCAATATTTTCCGGCGCAATCGCGGAAATGCCATTAAAAACCTTACGAAAAACTATGTTATCCCAGCCAATGGCAATCAAATTGCTGGCAACACTCAAGGAAAAATTGACCGCAGGGGTACAGTAACGGCACAAACTAGCCCCCCTCCCCTCGACTCCAGGTTGCCGCCTCGATCAAGAAATGACGGTCAAACCAATTTATCGGCAAATTCGGATAATGGTTCTTCAACTGCAGAACAAGTTTGGACTGCGCCGGATGCCAGTTCTAGGCGTCTTCCACCGCTTCAAAATTCTCGAACTGAAACGCGCCTCCCTCCTCCCAATCCCAATGCCGCCAATTCACCATCGACAGCAAGCACTCCTTCCCCTAACCCTAACTCTAATACCAGTCGTCCCCAACTCAAAGATTTACTGGTGTTAGAACCTAACGTCTCGCCCAGCAATCCCCCTTCGCAACGCAACCTCAATGCTTTGCCAGTGCCTAGCGGAAACATTCCCTCGGGCAGGCCTTTTTCTAGGGGGGCGTCTCCGGAAGAACGAGCAGCAGCGGTTGGCGGCAAATATCGCGTCATTGTGGAAATTACTAGGGCTAGTGATAAAACCAAAGTGAAAGACATTGTTCCCGAAGCATTCACCAGCCGTTACCAAGGGCGCAGGGTTATGCAAGTGGGCATTTTCCAGAGTCAAGCCAATGCCCGGGAGATTCGCCAACGTTTAGAACAAGAGGGCTTACAAGTGCGAGTGATTCGGTTGTGAAAACATTGGGCTAATT
>JBDGQV010000180.1:0-21526 GCA_042218725.1 Halothece sp.
GTAAACGGGAAGGGATAGCCAATGTATTCCCTTCTGCCGAAATGGAAGAAACAGACGACGCGATTCATCTGCGTTTAGAAATTCCGGGAATCAAACCTGAAGATTTAGATATCCAAGCAAGTGCAGAAGCCGTTTCAATTCGCGGTGAACGCAAGTCGGAATCAAAAACGGAAGATAAAGGAATGACGCGTACTGAGTTTTATTATGGTCAGTTTGAACGAGTAATTCCTCTTTCAACGCGCATTAATAGTAAAGATGTCAAAGCTGAATACAAAAATGGCATTGTTGAGTTAACCTTGCCCAAAGCCGAAGACGAAAAAGAAAAAACGGTGAAAGTAACTATTAACAGCTAATTGCTTGTCCATAGCGTGGCGTTGGGTAGATCAAACGGAAGGTGATACACTCCAGCATCAAATCGGAGATTATGAAGCTGGCTTCTCCACCCTTAAGGGCTTCGCGTTTTATAGTGAAGTGATATCCCCCTCCACTGTTGCTACAATCATACCACTTCTCGATTGCCGACTACAAGGTATTCCGTCCGGAGCGAAGCCGGAGCAAAGCGTGAGGAAGGACGGGCTATCCTTCCCGTCGCTCATCCGATTGGATAGACCGGAGCAAAGCGTGAGGACGGGGCTGTCGCCCGAAGCTCAAGCGATGAAAGATGCTAATATTTGGCCTGTCCCCTTTCAGTAGGGGGCTTTTTCTCCATACTTAGCAAGCCCAAGGTATGATCACTGCTTGCCGAAAAATGCCGGATAAACAAAGGCAAAGGCAGTGGAACTCGGAATCCTTGTCCCGTCCATTTCTTCAACAATAACGGTTTCTAATTGTTTATCCCAACGCGCCCGGACTTTGCGACCATTGAATTGAACAACTTTTTCTCCCGCTTGCTTCATCTTCTGATGGACAAATTTGTGACTATCTCCACTAAATTCCCCTTTCGGAGTTTTGTCGCCATTTTCCCAAATATAACTGACAATGGCTTTTGGGTGTAAGTCTCGTTGCTGTTGATGGCGTACGGGAAAGATAATTTGTTTATTGGTATAGTAGCTACCATAAGGGTATTGTTGATAGTTGCGATTATAGCCGGTATCAGTAGATAGGATTTTGCTATCGGGATGCTTTTCTAGCCAGTTTCCTAAACTGGTTTTAACCGCAGGAATTCGATCTAAGGTTTCGTTAACCCGAGGACCGACAATTCCCAAAGTCCAAGGTTGGGCATAAAGGCTGTCGTCAGAACGACGATACATGACTAAACAACTTTGATACAGTTTTCCCGATACCCCAAAGGTTGTATTTCCCCGTGTAAACGCTGCAATCGTGTCGCAAAGGGGACAATACGATACGGTAACATTAATCCCGCCAATACTATCGTTAACAATTTCGTGCCAGTTCATGATTTTATAGGGATAGGCCTTTGCTTCCCCATTCATTACAATCCCGATCACTGTTTCATCTTGATCAAAGGGGGTAGTTTGAGCCGTATCAAATTTGGGATTATCAATACTGGGAATCCCATCTTTCGGAGGGCCGCCGTTTAATAAGTTATCAAGGTCAATGCGGGCGGTTTCTTTTGGTGATTGATTCTGTTTTTTCAGGTCATCGAGTTCTTTGCTTTGGTCGTGAAAAATGGAGGTGAGATGGAAGTAACGCAGTTTGAAGTTTTCCCATCCGCCGGCATGAACGACCATGCCTCCAAAACTGATTGCAATGATGGAAACGGTACCAAGAGCAATTTTCGCGATTAGTTTCATGGGATGAGAGTGGAACGCTGGTTATTATCCAGAATGATCGCGCTTGATGAAACTGATCTTAATTGTCGATGAAATTCCAATGAGAATATTGATGTGGATAATATGTTTATTTTTCGCAACCGGAAACAGATTAATCAGAGGTTGCACTGATTCAAATCTGTAGATGGCTGCTTTTGCGTTTCTCCTATCTTGCCAGTGCAAGGTGCAAGTGAGATAAACTAGAGAGAATAAGATCGATCGCGCCAGTTAGAGAAAAAGCTTGGAATTAAAAGCATTAACTCTAACATTTGTCAACACTTTCCGCAGCAAAACTTTAAATCACGCGCTAGTAAAAACGTGCAATTTACTTCCCAGTTTCTCAAGAACTTCAAAAAAAATTCATCAGAAGAGAACAAGCAAAAATCTTTAATTCAAGGAAAAAAGTGGCTCATTTTCCTTTTTTTATTGATTGCCCTCCTAGCAATGGGAGAACTGGTAGCGCGCTTGGCGGTAGATTGGTTTTGGTTTCAGGAAGTTGATTATTTGGAAGTGTGGCTAACCCGTCTAGCAACACAATTTATTTTAGGCAGTGGCGTCTTTGGCATTTCGATTCTTTTTTTAGGGATTAATTTCGCGATCGCGCAACGGTTTCAGTTTCCTGACTCGGTAAATAATCCTGAAAATGATCAGTTATCAACGTTAGATAATCCCGCTTTTAAAGAAAAACCAGTTTTGGGAAAAATGGCATTTCGCTTATTATTAATTGTGATTGGGATTATTTCCTTATTGATCAGTTTTATGGTATGGCATTACCTGCAAGTAAGCCTATATTTTCTGGAATCAACGTTTGAAATCCCCTTTATTGGCAACATTTCTGAAGTTCCAGGAATTGCCAAAAATTATGAAGTTCCCAACTTAAAACCCTTTTTGCCATCTTCTTTTAAGCTTCAACTGATTCAACCCTTATGGGAAAATTTTTGGGAAGCCAAATGGCGTTTTTTATTACTCATTGTAATTTTTGCAATTTTATTAATCAAGTTGCGTTTTTGGTTAAAAACATTTGCATTTCTGATTAGTGCCTTCTTTGCTATAACAATTGCTCTCAATTGGACAACAGTCTTACCGTTTCTCAACGCGGTTCCGTTTGAAAACAGCGATCCCCTTTTCAATCGAAATATTGCTTTTTATATTTTTAGTTTGCCAATTTGGGAAATTCTTGATTTTTGGTTAGGAGGACTCTTTTTATATGGCTTATTAGCCGTTAGTTTACTGTATATTTGTTCAGGAGACAGCATTTCCAATGGAAAATTTCCAGGATTTTCTTACCCGCAACTCCGTCATTTATATAGTTTAGGAGGCTTGGTTTTACTAACCTTATCCTTCCGTCACGGCTTAGCCCGATTTGAATTATTATATTCCGAACGGGGGATTATTTATGGCGCAAACTATACCGATGTCAAAGTACAACTCCCGGTAGAAACGTTTTTAAGTATTGTGGCTGCAGTGACAGCAGTATGGTTATTTTGGCATGCTTTAACGCACTCCATGCGCTTTCGGATTCGAGGCCGTTCCCCTTGGCTAGGTTTTATCCTCTATCTCGTTGCAGTAGTTATCGGTGTAACTCTAAGTCCAATTGTCCAACGGTTTGAAGTTCTTCCCAACGAATTGGAACGAGAAAAACCCTATATTGACCGGGCTATTGAGATGACTCGGGCTGCATTTGGATTAGATGAAATTGAAGGAAAACAGTTTGATCCTGAAGGAGAGTTATCCCTAGAAGATATTAAAGAAAATCAACAAACTATTGACAATATTCGTCTGTGGGATGCGCGACCCCTCTTGCAAACAAACCGTCAACTGCAACAAATTCGCTTATATTATGAATTTGCCGATGCCGATATTGATCGTTATACCTTGCGTACCGATAATGGTCAAACCGGCAATCAAGGAACTGAACGTCAACAAGTCTTTTTAGCGCCCCGGGAATTAGATTTCAGTTCTGTTCCGAAACAAGCGCAAACCTGGGTCAACCGACACTTAGTTTATACCCATGGCTATGGCTTTACCATGTCGCCGGTCAATCAGGTGAGAGAAGGAGGACTGCCCAAATATTACGTTAAAGATATTGGGACTGGCGAAGAAGAAGAAGCTGGAAATTTAAGAACGTCTAGCCCGCAAATTCGAGACAGCATTCCCATTGGCAAACCGAGAATTTATTACGGGGAACTAACAGATAACTATGTTATGACCCGTACCCAACAGCCGGAATTGGACTTTCCCACCGGGGAAGATAATGCCTATAACACCTATGACGGCAGAGGAGGGATTAACATTGGCAGTTGGTGGCGACAAGGAATCTTTGCCCAGTATCTGAAAGATTGGCAAATGCTATTTACCCAGAATTTTACCCCCGAGAGCACCTTGTTGATGCGACGGGATATTAAAGAACGGGTAAACGCGATCGCGCCCTTTTTGCGTTTTGATGGCGATCCGTATTTAGTCAGCGCCGATACTAGTACCTCGAGATTGGATTCCTCCCAAAATTATCTTCATTGGATCATTGATGCCTATACCATCAGCGATCACTATCCCTATTCCGACCCGGGAGATTATGGGTTTAACTACATTCGCAATTCGGTGAAAGTTGTCGTCGATGCTTACAACGGAAATGTTCAGCTTTATATTGCCAATCCTGACGATCCCTTGATTCAAGCTTGGGACAAAGCCTTTCCGAATTTATTTCAACCCTTGGGGAAAATGCCAGTAACCCTCAGAAGTCACATTCGTTATCCGGTAGATTTGTTTAAGGTGCAGTCGGAACGGTTGCTCACTTACCACATGACTGATGCCCAAGTGTTCTATAACCAAGAAGACCAATGGCAAATTCCCCAAGAAATCTACGCCAATGAAACCCAAGCGGTGGAACCTTACTATCTCACCATGAAACTGCCCACAGAGGATAGTGAAGAATTCATTTTACTGCTTCCGTTTACCCCCACTGACCGCAATAATCTGATTGCGTGGCTAGGGGCGCGATCTGATGGCGAGGTTTATGGTCAACAAATTCTGTACCAGTTTCCGAAACAACGGCTAGTCTATGGGCCGGAACAAATTGAAGCCTTAATTAACCAAGAACCAGTGATTTCTCAACAAATTTCTCTGTGGAATCAGCAAGGATCGCGGGCGATTCAGGGTAACTTACTGGTGATTCCCATTGAACAATCCTTATTGTATGTGGAACCGGTGTATCTGGAAGCGGAACGCAATAGCTTACCAACTTTAATTCGCGTCATTGCAGTCTATGAGAATCGGATTGTCATGGCCAAAACCTTGGAAGATGCCATTAACTCCATTTTCCAACCTGGAGAAACAGAAGAACCGGCAATTATTCGGCCTGTTGATGAGATTCCTACCAATCCTGATCTAGAGACTCAAACCAATCCTTCCCAGAACCAACAAACGCCTTTGGAAAATGAGGCCTCTCCCCTAGAAAACCAACCCCCTCCTTTGGAAACCCCAACAACGCCTTAATTTTGATTCTGTTTTTCTGCCAATTGCAAGCAAATTTGCTGATGAACCTCCCGGCTCAGGGGGTAAAAATAGGCCAGGATTAAGCCGCCAATGAGACTTAACATGGGTAAAGGGCCGATCGCGATCCGAATCGCTAGTAAGGCACTTGCCGGTTGCTCTGGGGGAGGTTCACCGGGCGCTGACTCAATAAATCCTGCCCATTCCAGACTTTGACCCACGAGGAATAAGCCGAGGGCTAACCCCATTTTTTGCAAAAATACCATCAAGCTATAAAAAATACCTTCCCGGCGTTGTCCCGTTTGCAATTCATCTAAATCAACAGCATCGGGCAACATCGACCAAGGAATTAAATAGGCCACGGAAACGCCAATGCCCGCTAAAACCGCTAAGCCATACATTAAAGGAACTTGACCGGGTTGGACAAAGATTAACCCCAATTGCGCAATGATCCACAGCAAGGTTCCCAAACCATAGACCACTTTCTTTTCCACTCGTTTACTCACTTCTCCCCACACAAATAACATTACTAATGCCGTTCCTTGTACCGCGATCGCGGTTTGGACAGAAGCCACTTCCGACAACCCCATCCAACTGACCACAAAGTAAGGCAAAATCGAAGCGGTGAGTTGTACTCCTAGCCAAGAACATAGGTAAATGCCAATAACAAATAAAAAGGGACGATTCTTAAAAACAATTTTAATTTGTTCCTTAAATGGAATGGCGCTAGTTTGTTTTTTCGGTAAAGAAGCCGAAGAATTGGGAATCGGCGGTTCGATGCTATGACCCCACAAGGTAAACGCGAATGCCCCAATTAAAAGCATCAGCAATGCCCCGAGGATTGCTAAAAACACATTGTTATCTTGCAAGAATTTGAAAATCCCATAGCCGGCACAAGCCAAACTAATGGGCAAGAGAATGAGGGATAACTGCTTTTTTCGGAAAGAAGATAATAAGGGTTGGCGCGATTGTTCTTGCAAGCTTAAACTGCACCAAAACAAAGGAATGGTGGATAAAATCGCGATGGCAATGCCGATGATGAAGAATTGTTGTTGTTGGTTATTGGGATAAGTACTAAAACTCAGCCCTACAAGAATTAAAGCGAGAATGCTGCCGCCAATGGAAAAGGCAAAGCGAAAACTGTTGAGACTGGTGCGTTCGTCATAGTCTTGAGTCAGTTCTGGCGTGAACGCGGTATAAGGTAAATTGACGATGGTATAGGCAATATTGAACAAAATCGCAATGAGAAGATAATAGGCAAAAAGCCACCAATCATTCATCGCATCGTTGGAACTGAATTGAGGAACAATCCACTGCAGAATGAACAGAAGCCCAAAGGGAATGGCGCCAAAGAACATCCAAGGAAGTCGTCTTCCCCAACGAGTATCAGCGCGATCGCTGAACAGACCAATAATGGGATCATTAATGGCATCGGCAATCTTACCGATCATTAACACGCTTCCGGCTAACCCTGGGGAAAGTCCCGCCACTTGCGTGAAAAAAAATAGTAGGTAAAACACTAAGACATTCGCGGTCATTGCCGGACCCAGATCGCCAGCACCATAAGCGAGTTTTGTAATAAATTTTAATTTTCCAGAAGAAGAAGATACCATGGAGATTATACTTAAGTAACGATAAATGTGGGGTGGGCTTTTAGATTTAGATCACATTAAAATATAGGATAGGAAAAGAAAGTGTTGGTACATTCAGTAATCATTCCTAAACACTTGGTTATTTCCTAAGCGTTCACTGCGACTAACTCCCTTGTTAATAATGAATGAGTCTCAATCTCTAAACTACAACCATCTGCTGGCTAAACTCAGTAAATATGCTCGGAACCAATTTAGCGGCCGTTTAACGATTAAAGTTCACAAAATGCCCTCCTGGTGCATCTATTTCAACACCGGTTCAATAATTTGGGCAGATGGGGGAATTCATCCGGTTCGACGGTGGCTGAGACAACTTAAAGGATGCAGTTGCGAAATCACAGTTCCCAAGGGCATGACCCAAACACAATTATTATCCTCCTGTTATGAATGTTGGGACTATTTTGCCCTTGCCAGTTTAATGCAAGATAACTATGTTAACCCAAAACAGGTAAAATCAATTGTTGAGGGAACCATCTCGGAAGTCTTATTTGATCTGGTTCAAACCTTTGCCGACATTTCTTCCGAAGACCTCGAGCAGATTCAAATGCTACGGAAGCAAGGGGTGCAACCCTGCCCAAAAGAATTGTTGCTTCCCGCTTGGATGTGGGATACGGAATCAGCTAAACAACGCATTCTGCTGACTTGGCAAAACTGGGTAGCTGCCGGTTTAAGCGACTACTCTCCGAATCTAGGAATCGTTGCCAATCAAGAAGAATTTAACCGTCAAGGTTGGTACGCTTTAGCCCAATACTTTCACCAAATAGAAAACAAAGAAAAAACCCTACGGGATATCGCAGTACAAAATGACAAAAATCTTTTAAGTTTTTTACGAACCATTAACAGTTACTACCATCAAAACCTCATTCGATTTAAGTCCGTTCCAGATTTATGGCAAGATCCTGAGACCCAACCCCAGCAACATTCCGGCTTCAGTCAAGGGCAATTCACCCGCCCAGTGGTTAAGAACAACCACGGACAAGTCTCTGGGGATGTTAGCCAACTCCCATTATCTACCCCCGTATCAGGATGGCGCCATTATTCGTCGCTAGGCACAACATCTTCTCAGGTTTCGCAACCGGAAGAGGGGGTCAAAGTCAATGTTATGGAAGCATTAGTTGCCGAAGAAGCAACACGACAAATCAAGACGCTGCCCCCAAAAAGCAGAAATGATATTAACCAGTTAGATGTGGTTACCTATGCCTTAAATCGATTGCCTCCTTTGTATGCCTCTAGCCAAGAAGGAATTGCCCATCAAACGAAAGCTGCCAAGCAAAATCATCAACTAGCGATTCAAACTGCCGTTCAACGGGCAATTGCCATAGTGCGACGCGATCCGCTTCGTCAGTCAACGCGAATCAAATCGCGCGATCAGGTCTGGGTGTAACCAATCGGCTATTCCGGATCAACCCAGCGTCCATCTTCTTTAATCAAATTAATTAACTCTTCCACGCCCCTTTCTTCAGGAACGCGCTTAATTTCTTCTCGTCCTCGATACAAGGCAATATAACCAGGCTGTTTTCCGACATAACCATAATCGGCATCTGCCATTTCTCCTGGGCCATTGACAATGCAACCCATGACGGCAATATCTAAGCCCGTAAGA
Organism: Halothece sp.; assembly: GCA_042218725.1. Taxonomy (GTDB): domain Bacteria; phylum Cyanobacteriota; class Cyanobacteriia; order Cyanobacteriales; family Rubidibacteraceae; genus Halothece. Next base: position 8,514 of record JBDGQV010000180.1, read on the forward strand.
TGGCTTGTCGCTGCCCGAACCTCTTCTAACACCTCTTCCAGGTTAAATAAGGTGCGGCCGCAGGAAGGACAAGCCACATATTCCACCATGGTTTTGCGGAGTCCTAAAGACTGTAGAATACTATAGCAAACGGGAATCTCTTTCTCTGGAGGTTCAGTTAGGGAGACCCGAATGGTATCGCCAATGCCTTCGGCCAATAAGGTGCTAATGCCAGCAGTGGATTTAATGCGTCCGTATTCCCCATCTCCGGCTTCAGTGACACCGAGATGAAGGGGATAATCCATGCCCAATTCGTCCATGCGTTTGACCATCAGCCGATAGGCAGCCAACATAACAGGCACACGGGACGCTTTGAGAGAGATAACCAGATTATAGAAATCTAGAGATTCACAAATTCTAATAAATTCTAGCGCTGACTCCACCATGCCTTCTGGGGTATCGCCATAGGTGAATAACATCCGTTCGGCGAGAGACCCATGATTCACGCCGATGCGCATGGCTTTCCCTTGATCGCGCAAGGAAACCACTAACGGTTCTAAGGTTTCCCGAATTTTTTCGCCAATTTCGTTGAACTCGGCTTCGGTGTATTCGGTCCGATCAGGTTTGGGTTTTTCAAAGACATAAAGCCCCGGATTGACCCGCACTTTGTCCACATGCTTGGCCACTTCTAGGGCAATTTTCATGCCATTATGGTGAACATCCGCCACCAAAGGCACAGGTTTATAGGTTTCTTCGAGACGGGTTTTGATTTGCGCCAGGGCTTTGGCATGGGCCATACTGGGAACCGTGACGCGCACAATTTCGGATCCCTCTTGATGAAGACGGCGAATGCCATCCACAGCCCCTTCCACATCGAGGGTATCCTCGTTAATCATGGACTGGACAACGACGGGATAGCCGCCGCCAATGGTAACATCACCGACAGGAACGGGACGGGTTTTACGTCGATGAATCGTGGTATCGAAGGCAGCCGCAGAGTTTTCGGAAGCGGTTTGAGGATTGGGTAAAGTTTGCATGGTTAGATTACTCGTTACTAACAGTTGATGAAGACGATAAGGCAGGTTGTAAACCGAGTTGATCCATGAGACGCTCAACGTCAAAATGTTGAGTCATCAACTCTTGGATCAATTGCACTTTAATAGGTTCTTGAATCCGAACTTGTTGAAAGGTTCGTTCTGCAATCTCTACTGTGGTTAGGGTATCAAATTCCACTGAAAGGATTGGAATTTCTAAGGTTTCGGCACGGGACAAAATAAAGTCTTGCGGGGGAACATGACCGGTTAAAATTAAACAATGAGCCGAGGTTTCCAGGGCGGCTAGTTGTAAATCGCTGCGATCGCCGCCGGTGACCACAGCCAAATTCTTCCCTTTCCGAAAATACTTCAGTGCCGAGTTCACATTCATGGCACCAATGGTTAACCGTTCTACCATTAAGTCTAACCGATCGCGCCGACATAAGACGGTTGCTTGCAATTGTTTGGTCAGTTCCCGCACACTCACGCTTTGCAACAGCGCACTTTGGGGAATCAGACCCAAAAGCGGGATGCCTTGTTGTTCTAAAAACGGTTTAATCACATCGTTAATTTCAGTTTCGGCATCTGGGGGAACATCATTAACCACCACCCCTAATAGATGATCCCCTAACTGTTTTTGCGCCGCTAACACCTGATCCGCCAGTGATAATGAGCGATAGCGAAGCACTAGTAAAATCGGGGCATCTAAGGTTTCTGCCATCTGTTGGGTGGAAAGATGAAATAAACTTCCCTCCGCTAAACTCGGAGGCGCTTCGATGAGGCGCAATTCACTGTCCAATTGCTGAATATGGTCTTTCAGGGCTTGGGAGTAATCTTGCGGCGTGGACGCCTTGAGTGCTGCTTCCATGGTCTCATGAGATAAATTGACCAAAGGTTTGCCCACTTGTTGAGGCGATAAGGGCAAGGCTTGTGCAATGAATTGCACATCCTCCTCAACGGTTTCCGTTGTTTCTTGATGGAAATAATTGCCTACGGGCTTGCTGTAACTCAGGGTTAGCCCCTGATTTTGTAATTGGTAAGCCGCTCCTAAAATGGTGGCCGACTTCCCACTGAAGGCTTCTACAGAAGCAATAATCAGAGATTTGGCAGATTTCGCCACACCCATTACTCCTTGTCCCTAATCGAAGTGAAATTTAAGACCATTTGTCGAACATCTTTACAAAATCGGTCTCTGGATGTGATTGTAACAAAATTAGCGAAAGCTTCTTGGGAATCGCCTTATTCTGGGGTTAAGCCCCTTCCCTGAACTGTTTCTCAAAGCAAACTGCCGCATCTTTGCTAAAATGCCAAAACCTGTGCGCGTCAACAATTGTTATGGTCAAGATTAACGAAAATTACCTGAAACTGAAAGCGGGTTACCTATTTCCCGAAATTACCCGTCGGGTTAACAGCTTTGCTGAAGCCAATCCCGATGCCGATATTATTAAACTGGGAATTGGGGATGTCACCGAACCGCTTCCCCAAGCTTGTTGCGATGCCATGGCCAAAGCCGTGGATGAAATGCGCGATCGCGCTACATTTGCCGGTTATGGCCCGGAACAAGGGTATCCTTGGTTGCGGGAGAAAATCGCCAGTCATGACTATCAAAGTCGCGGCTGTGACATTGATGCCTCCGAAATTTTCATTTCCGATGGATCCAAGTGCGACACGGGCAATATTTTAGATATTCTCGGGGATGATAACAAAATTGCCGTTACTGACCCCGTTTATCCCGTTTATGTGGATACCAATGTCATGGCGGGTCACACCGGACCGCCGGATGAAGAAGGCAAATATCAGGGCTTAGTCTATCTCCCCATCACAGCGGAAAATAACTTTACCGCCAAAATTCCCACAGATCAAAATCTGGATTTAATTTATTTGTGCTTCCCCAATAATCCCACCGGTGCTGTCGCCACGAAAGAGCATCTGCAACAGTGGGTGGATTATGCCAAATCCGTGGATGCCCTGATTTTATTTGATGCGGCCTATGAAGCCTTTATTACCGACGACAGTATTCCCCATTCTATTTTTGAAATTGAAGGGGCAAAAGACTGCGCGATCGAATTTCGCTCGTTCTCCAAAAATGCCGGTTTTACCGGAACTCGTTGCGCCTTTACCGTGATTCCCAAAAATCTCACAGCTAAAGCCTCTGATGGATCCGATGTCCAACTGTGGCAACTGTGGAATCGCCGTCACTCCACCAAATTCAATGGCGTTTCCTACATTGTCCAACGGGGGGCAGAAGCGGTTTATTCCGAACAAGGGCAACGGGAAGTCAATGCCTTGATCAATTTCTATTTAGAAAATGCCAAAATTATTCGGGAAAAATTAACCGCGGCTGGGTTAACCGTTTATGGCGGCGTTCATGCCCCCTACATTTGGGTACAAGCCCCAGACGGCTTTTCCAGTTGGGATTTATTTGATAAGCTGCTGTATTCCGGTCACATTGTGGGAACCCCCGGTTCTGGCTTTGGCGTTGCCGGCGAAGGCTATTTCCGGATTTCGGCGTTTAACAGTCGGGAAAATGTTAATGAGGCGATGAAACGGATTACCGAGAATTTGAAAGTTTAAGTTCCTGAGTCTTTCTCGACGTTAGCCCCCATTTTGGGGGATTTTTGGTTACTCCAGCCATCAGCAAGTATTGCTTATGACGCAATCACCCTCTCCCAAACCGCCTCAAACCAAGGGATTAACAACTGCCCTCAACTATATTGAACGCTTAGGCAACCGGTTGCCGGATCCAGTTACCTTATTTGCCCTCCTTGCGCTGCTAACCATTTTTGCCAGCGCGATCGCGTCTTGGGCGAATGTGTCTGTGGTGAATCCTGCCAAGGAAGAAACGGTGAAAGCTGTCTCACTCCTCACCGGAGATGGGCTGCGGCGAATTGTTAGCGAAGCGGTAACCAATTTTGTGGAATTTCCCCCGTTAGGGACGGTTCTCGTTGCCTTATTAGGAGTGGGCGTTGCCCAATATAGCGGCTTGCTTTCAACCGCCCTGCGACGATTAGTCCTGGTTGCCCCAGCGAGATTTGCCTCTCCTATGGTGGTGTTTGCCGGGGTACTCTCTAATTTAGCGGCCGATGCCGGGTACGTCATTCTCGTTCCCCTGTCGGCAGTTGTGTTTCGGGTCTTTGGGCGCCATCCCATTGCTGGATTGGTAGCCGGATTTGCCGGAGTTTCTGGCGGCTTTAGCGCCAATTTAATTATTAACCCCCTCGATCCGTTGCTAGCAGGCTTATCCCAAAGTGCTGCCCAATTGATTAATCAAGACTATACGGTCAATGCCATGGCCAATTATTACTTCATGGCGAGTTCTACGGTTTTAATTACTGTTGTGGGTTGGTACGTCACGGATTATATTATTGAACCGCGATTGGGAACCTACAATCAGGAAGAAGACCAAGAGGCAACCCAACCGGAACAATTAACGGTTGCCCAGCGCAAAGGATTGCATTGGGCAGGCTATACGCTGCTGGCTTATTTAGTCTGTCTTGGGCTGTTAACGCTTCCCCCAGAAGCTGTGTTGCGCGATCCGGAAACATCGGAACTCATTAAATCCATTTCTTCCCCCTTTATGGAAGGAATTGTTTTTCTGGTGGCATTGGGATTCTTCTTTCCCGGCGTTGCTTATGGCATTGTTGCCGGCACCATCCGCAACGATCGCGATGTCGCCAATACCATGTCCCAAGCCATGAGTTCCCTGGGATATTATCTCGTCCTCGCCTTTATTGCTGCCCAGTTTATTGCCTATTTTGACTGGAGTAATTTGGGCATTATTTTTGCCATTAGCGGGGCTCAGTTTTTACAAGCAACTGGCATTGAAGGATTGCCGGCGCTATTTTTATTCCTCGCCTTTAGCATTGTTTTAAATTTGTTTATTGGGTCGGCTTCGGCCAAGTGGGCAGTGTTGGCACCGATTTTTGTTCCCATGCTAGCCCTAATTGGCTATTCCCCAGAAGCCATTCAAGCCCTGTACCGCATTGGCGATTCCAGTACCAACATTGTCACCCCCTTGATGCCCTATTTTCCAGTGGTGCTTGCCTTTGGCCAACAATATGACCAAGAACTGGGGATTGGCCGTTTAATTGCCCTGATGTTGCCCTATGCCATTATCTTTTTACTGAGTTGGCTGGCCTTATTTTTTGTCTGGGTCGTTTTGGAACTGCCCTTAGGGCCCAATGCCCCCATTTACTTGCCCTCTTAGTTGACCGTGGATTCGATAAACTCTCGAAAGCGAATGATATCTTGATGCGGATCGGCAACTGTCACTTCCACCTCCACGCGATCGCCGAGTTGGACACTGGTTTGGAAGCGATGGGGCAATTCTAACCCTAAATCTTCCAATAAAATAATCCCCAAGTTATCTTCTTCTCGCAACCAACGCAAAACCAGGGCATTCCATCGTTGGTCGCCATTGCGGCGCAAAAATTCCAATGCCCAATACCGCTTGGTTTGTCGTTCCACTAACGTGGCTTCATAGGTAGCAGCTGCGGCACTATACGCAATCTCCTGCACTTCCTCATTGGAAAAGGGGCAAGCCTCACCCCGTAAATAGGCTTTCAATTGAAAATGAGACAACAAATCCACATAGCGGCGAATGGGAGAAGTGACTTGGGTATAAACATTTAACCCCAGTCCGGCATGACGACCCGGGGTGGTACTCATTTCACTCCGCGGCATACAGCCTCGCATCGCACAGTAGCGCACTGGCCCGGCGGGCAATTGCAACAATTCTTCATCAGGCGGGAGTTCCGGTTGGGGTTGAGACCGAAAGGGCAGAGGAATGCCTTTTTCCTGGGCAAAGCGTCCGGCTGCTTCTCCAGCCAGAATCATCATTTCCGCCACTAATTCCCGCGCTGGGGAATCATTTAATAATTCGATGTCAATTTCTTCGTTCGCATCGACGGTAATGACAGCTTCCGGCAACCGGATATTAATAGATCCCTGAGACTGTCGCCATTGATACCGTGTTTGGGCCCACTTTGCCAATTGATCAATTTCGGGTTCAGCAGTGACCCCCAACTCCAGCATTTCATCCACATCGTCGTAAGTCAGGCGATAGGTGGGTTTGACTAGGCTGGCGCTGATGGTATAGTCGGCAATTTCGCCATTGTTGTCTAGAATTACCCCAAAACTGACAGCAGGAGAAACCTTCCCTTGCACCAAACTCATGGGACCCGTGGCTAATTCTGGGGGAAACATGGAAATCATGCCCGTAGGCAAATACAAACTGGTGCTTCGCCGTCGCGCTTCTTGATCCAATTCGTCTTCCGGTTGCACCAAACGGGTGGGATCAGCAATATGAATCCAGATTTGTTGCCTACCATCAGCTAGGGTCTCAATGCTAATGCCGTCATCAATTTCTTTGGTGCTTTCGTCGTCAATGGTATAAACCTTGTGATGCGTTAAATCCAATCGATTGCCATCAGCATCATCAGGCGGAGACTCCACATATTGTTGCGCCACATCTAACACCTTTTTCGGGAACTGTTTGGGATAGGAACTCCGCCGGAAAGAAAGATTTTCATGACGACTCCATAACCCTAAATCTACTAGTAAATTGAAGGCAGCATCAGGGGTTTGTTCCCGTCCTACTTCAGCCAGGGTTTCTTGGGCCAGCCGAACTTCCTGTTCCGGTTGGAGAACGTATCGTTCTAAGGCATCAAACCGAGCGCGATCGCTGTTTTGCCACTCAATGGACTCTCCAGCCAGCGCCCGCTTGACGCGATCCATAAATTCGGCTTTTTCTTGATTGCGTTGTTTTTCAACTTCAATTTGGTGTTTGATTTCCGCTACCTGAGATGACGATCGCGGCTCAAAAACATCCCCTTTCCGTTTAAAATAAATTTTATCCTCTGCCAATAAGGAATAGGCGGCATAACAAGCAACGGGACTTTGATCGGAAAATAACACTTCCGCCATTTGCTTGGGGGTAACGGTTTCTCCGTCTTCAACTAATAACTCCCAAGCCACTTCCAAACTTGAGGGATCTAAGTAGGCTTCCACTTCCTGCAAAAAAGCAGGAATATTTTCCGGGCGTTTGGGGTCGCCTCCCACTTCATACTCCACCTGTCGCGGGTGCAAGGTGTGAGACTGACCCCATTGATCGACAACAATCCAATGTTTCTTGCCTTCCGGTCGTTCTGCAACCGCAAGGCGACGCTCTCCTTGAGCTTTAAATTCGATTAGCGTTCCCTTTTCCACCAGTTTACGGTTGTAGCTCGTTTGACGACTTGTTTTCTAGTTTAACTTTTGTTTCGGACCAATAAACATCCTTTTTTTCTAACTGGTGGTTGCCAAAGATTTAGCTTTCTGCGTCCACATAGGGAAGCAACGCCAGAATACGAGCGTGGTTAATTGCTCGTGTCAGATCTCGTTGTTGTCTCGCCGTTAACCCGGTAATGCGACGAGGCAGAATTTTTCCTCGTTCGGTGATAAATTTGCGCAAGAGTTCCACATCTTTGTAATCGATGGGATCTCCCGGTTTAATTGGTGATAAACGTTTGCGATAGTAAGCCATAGGTTTTGTTTTCTCTCAACGTGCTACTTCGTCTCTTTATGAACCGTATGTCGGTTACAGTAGGGACAATATTTCTTAAATTCAATACGTCCCGAATGATTGCGACGGTTTTTCTCGGTAGTGTAACGCGATACACCTTTTTTGCGTTTATCAGGATTGGTGCGACACTCGGTACATTCGAGCGTCGTAATAATGCGGACACCCTTTTTGCTTGCCATAGTTGGGGTTTACAGTAATGGTTAGCTAAATGAATTAAACAATGATGATACAGCCCACTATTGTCTCATACGATCCATAAGATTATCAACCCAACGGCGAAGCCGCAGATCTAAAGAATAACCGCGACGACTGGGAACAATTACAGTGCCGAAAAATCGGTCATGAATGGCTTGTTGGTTTTCTTCATCCCCAATGGCCACCACTAAATCCACGATGAGAGGAGACACTAAAAGCGTAATGGAGAGGAAATTGGGAAATCCATACTGCAATCCCGCTAGCCCTAAAAAGGCAATGATGCTAACTGCCCCCTCACGCTTGCTTAATACCGTAACATCGGGAAGCCGTCCCCGTTTGCCATCAATAATTTCAATATCAAATGCCCAACGCCCCAGACTTTGCCCCTTAAATCGCGAAACGGCAAACACGCGCAACCCCAACCAAGCAACAATAAACATAATGAATTGCAAAAAGGGGATTCCTACCAACGCACTAATAAACCAAGCGGCAACAAAATCCACAATAAAGGCATAGATGCGGCGTTGAATGGGAACACGGGGATATCGGCGGGGAAAAGGTTCTTTGGACATGAGTGCAGTCGTCTCTTCCATTAATCAAGGATGGGTTGCTGACTAGAACTATCTTTTCTCAAAGTCTGAGTCCTCTTCTTCTGGGGGAGAATTCATTTCATCCCGAAACCCTCGCAGGGCTTTACCGACAGAATTGCCCATTTCTGGAAGTTTTTTGGGTCCAAAAATTAAAATGGCAACCCCTAAAATAACCGTTACTTCTAGCCAACCGATACCAAACATATTGCCTCGATGGATTAAATCTTTTTTACAGACAGATTCACGGGGAATCATTTTCAGTATATCTTGAGATCAAGCTGTTCTTCGTGAGTGATTATGCTAGATACATCATCGTCGTTGCGTTCTCAACAACATCCCTTGATTCGCGCTTTAGCCGATACCATTGAGTCGGTTTGGCAGGAAAACCTAGACTTATCTCCTTACCATTTGCCAGAGGATTTGGGATATATTGAAGGGCGATTGGAAGGGGATAAACTGACCATTGAAAATCGCTGTTACCAGACAAAAACGTTGCGGAAACTTCATCTGGAATTAGCGAAAGTGGGAAACAATTTAGATATTCTTCATTGTGTCATGTTCCCGCGACCGGAATATGATTTGCCAATCTTTGGCTGTGATTTAGTGGGCGGACGGGGTCAAATTAGTGCCGCGATCGCGGATTTATCCCCAGTTAGCCAAGACGGAAATTTACCCGCTGCCTATCACCAAGCTTTATCGCAATTGCCGGAACTAAACTTTTCCCAACCCCGCGATTTACCGGAGTGGGGAACGATTTTTTCTGAGTTTTGCTTGTTTATTCGGCCAGATAATTCTCAAGAAGAAGACCAATTTTTAGGGCGAGTGCGAGCGTTTTTGGATCTCCATTGTCAGCAAGCCCAACAGGCAGAAACGGTTTCTAGGGAACAACAAAACTTGAATTTAGCTGGACAACACAACTATTGTACGCAACAACAAAAAAATGATAAAACGCGCCGTGTCTTGGAAAAAGCGTTTGGTGTGGAATGGGCGAATCGGTACATGAATACGGTACTGTTTGATCTTCCTGCTTCCCCTGGTTAATCGCCGATATTCTTAATTATCAGAGAAATTCTGATGCGAGGTATTAGCAGTGACCCCTTCTTATGCAACAATGGTAAAGCTGTTTTAGCAAGAAACAGTCTGGGTTAGCGAATTGCGCAAGCCCTTCTTGATTTTAAGAAAACACTGATTTAGAAGTAAGATAATAAGCAAGTAAGTTTATGAAACCCGGCGATCGCGTTCGTGTTACTGAATCCGTTGTTGTCTATCACCATCCCCAACATAAAAAAGAACCTTTTGATATCAAGGGAATGGAGGGAACCATTAAAGAAATTGTCACGGAGTGGCGAGGTCGACCTATAAGTGCCAATCTTCCTGTCAAGGTAAAATTTGAAAAGAAATTTACCGCCCACTTGCGGGAGGATGAGGTAGAAGTCATTGAGGAAAGTGATGCTTCTGAGTCGTCGTCTTGAAGGAAAATGGTTGCTCAAGTTGCCCGGATTTTAGTCTATCCCATTAAATCGTTGGATGGAGTGTCATGTCATCGTGCCTCTGTGGTTTCTCCAGGGACGCTAGAATTCGATCGCAGATGGGCGATTGTGGATAGCAAAGGCAAGTATGTCAACGGCAAGCGCAATGCCCAAGTTCATCAATTGCGTTGCCAATTTGATTTAGCAACCTTAACCGTGACGCTATCTCATGCAGGGGACACTCAGGGCGTTCCGTTTCATTTAGCCACACAACGGGAAGAAATTAATCAATGGTTGAGTGAGTATTTCCAACAACCCGTTTTCCTAGAAGAGAAAGCGGAAGGGGGATTTCCCGATGATACCGATGCCTATGGCCCAACCATTATCAGTACAGCGACCTTAGAAACGGTGGCCGGTTGGTTTCCCGGTTTAACAGTGGAGAGTGCGCGATCGCGCTTCCGGGCGAACTTGGAAATCAGCAATGTTCCGCCGTTTTGGGAAGATCAACTTTTTACTGAACAAGACACAGGGGTGAATTTCCAAATCGGTTCTGTCTTGTTTCAAGGAATGAACCCCTGTCAACGTTGCGTCGTTCCCACGCGCGATCCTCACACGGGAGAAACTTATCCCCAATTCCAACGTATTTTTACCCAACAACGTCAAGCCACTCTCCCTTCATGGACAACGCCCAGCCGTTTCAATCATTATTATCGCCTCAGCATCAATACACGCATTTTTTCCTCCCAAATCGGTAAAGCAATTGGGATTGGAGATCCAGTAACGCTTGATCAAGGATGACAAATGATGAATTAATGGTTCCTTATTAAAACAATGCGCATTATTGATCAATTTTCTCCTTATACTTGGCATTCCCTCATTCTTCCCAGTATCGATATATTGACATTTCTAGTGTGGGGAAGCTTATTATTAAAATATTGGTTAACCGGTCAAATCAGATTACTGATTCATCCCAACTATATTGGTTTAGTGGTTGTTACTGGTTTTGCTTTACTGTTACTGGGATTTTTCAAACTATTTCAACTTTATAAAACTCAAAAGAAACGAAGAAAATCGAAACCGGATGTAGTTCAGCATATTACGCTTTTGCCATCAGGATGGAGCAGTTTATTCCTATTAGGAACTGCAATTTTAGGATTTTTGATTCCGCCGACGATTTTAAGTAGTGAAACGGCACTGCAACGCGGCGTCAGAGAATCGCTTCCTTTAACCCAAACACAACCGGAAGCCTTTCAAGTAACCGTTGAACCAGAAGAACGTTCTCTCATTGATTGGATTAAAACCCTAAATGCTTATCCCGAACCGGATGCCTATCAAGGACAAACTGTCAATGTCGAAGGATTTGTTATCAAAATCGATCAACTTTCTGATTCTTATTTCTTACTAGCGAAATTTATTATTACTTGCTGTGCCATTGATGCTTATCCCGTTGCCCTTCCGGTGAAACTCGATAATACGCATCAAAGTTATCCCGCAGATACTTGGTTAAAAATTGAGGGAGAAATGATAACAGATACCTTACCACTGCAAGGAATTAATTATCAAGCCGGTGAATCGATTCGTCAAAGTGTCATTCATGCGAAAAAAGTAACACAAATTCCCACTCCTCGCAATCCTTATGGCTATTAGTCGCAAACTGAAACCCATTGATCGCTTATCTATTTTGATCATAATTATTCTTAGTTTTTTATTAATGGGATTAATCTGGGGAGAAAACGTATGTGATAGGAATTGCTGGTTTCAAGCGAAAGCAAGTGTTAAAGCATTTAACTGGGAAGGGAAAAAAGTAAGTGCTGACGATCGCGCTTTTATTTTGACGTTTAGTCGTCCCATGGATCGAGAAAGTGTGGAAAATAACTTAAAAATTAAACCGGAATTGCCCGGAAAATTTAGTTGGGCAGGGCGACGAATGGCTTACACGTTAGAAAAACCGGCCCCTTATGGCACGGAATATGAAGTAACAATTAATGGGGCTAAAGAACGATTAGGAAGTGAAATTCAGCCCTTTCAAGAAACCTTTCGAACGCGCGATCGCGCCTTTGTTTATTTAGGGGTTCAAGGGAAAGAAAAAGGTCGCTTAATTTTATACAATTTGACGCAACAAAAGAAAGAAATTCTCACACCGCCTCATTTAGTCGTGCATGAATTTGTCAGTTATCCCGAGCGCGATCGGATTTTATTTTCAGCCAGTTCTCAACAGAATTGGAAACAGGGAAAACTGGATAAAAAACTTTATACTGTGACCACCGGTAACGAGCAAGAGGAAACGCCACCCGGAAAAATTGAACTCATTTTAGATAATCAAACCTATCAAATTTTAGAGTTTGAACTGTCGCCAGACGGCAAAAAAATTGTCGTTAGACGGGCAAAACCAGATAACCTAGCCAAAACCAGTCTCTGGCTGATTGAACCGGAACAACCCCCACAACGTCTCGACCAAATACAGGGGGGAGAATTTATGATTCCGCCTGATAGTGAAAGTTTAGCCATTGCTCAAGGCCAGGGGATGGCCCTGATTCCCCTCGAAAAAGACAGTGACCCTTCCAATTTCCTACCGGAATATGGTCAGGTATTAACCTTTTCCTGGGATGGCAGCGCGGCCGCCATGGTTAACTTTAATACTCAAGATCCTGAAAAACAATATACTCGTTCCCTGGTGTTAGTCACCAACCAAGGCGTAGAAAAAAATCTCCTCAATATCGAAGGTTCGATTCTCAGCTGTGAATTTAGTCCCACTGTCAGCCATTTGTACTGCTTACTGACAGAAGTACTCCAGGGAAAACAATACCGAGAACAACCTTATTTAGTCAGTATCAATCTAGAAACCGCAGAAATTACCCCTTTGCTCACCCTTCCCGAATATAGAGATGTGGCAATGAGTCTGTCGCCTGATGGGTTGGGCATACTCTTCGATCAAATCATGACAGTTAGCAATAGGGAAAACATCACTCCTACCTTACGCAGCGATGCAGGAGAAGCCATTATTGGCAGCCAATTGTGGCTGTTGGTTCCTACCCCGACTCTCACCGAATCTCCCAATCCAAAACCGGAACTTAAAGAATTGCCCATAGCAGGCGTAAATCCTTTGTGGCTACCGTGACAACAGAAGAACTGTCCTGTAACATCAAGAAAAAGGCAACAAGATTTCTTATTTTAGACAATAACA
>JBDGQV010000181.1:0-3830 GCA_042218725.1 Halothece sp.
CAACAAATATTAAATCCTCTAAGACCGATCGCGCTCAGGTTTGATTTCATCAGGATATCCCCAAATCACTGTCTCATGATCATAAATGGCCATCCCCGGTTTTGCCCCCTTTGGCTTATAAACATGCTTGGGTTTGGTATAAACCACAGGAACTTGTTGGCTTTCCCGCCCGCGACTGTAGTAAGCCGCAACATTGGCAACAAACTGTAAATCCGGTTCATCAGGCACTGCCCCTGGCGGTAGGCGCAACAACACATGACTCCCTGGAATTTCCTGGGGATGAAACCACAAGTCATAATCAACGGCAGTGCGAAAGGTTAACTGATCATTTTGCCGATTATTGCGTCCCACTAAAACTTCATAGCCATTGGGGGTATAGTAAGTAATGGGTTGCGCGTCCTCAGAACTGCTTCGTTCTCGTTGCGGGATAATATATCCCTGTTCAATTAGTTCTTCTTGAATTTCTTTGAGAATTTGTAAATCTTCCGTGTGCTGATAACCTTCTAACTGCTTGAGCGTGGCTTCCACCTGTTGGAGATAATTAATTTCTTGGTCTGTCTCCACCAACAACGGTTCAATGGCTAGACGGGAACGTTTTAACTTTTGATGCTTTTTGTAATAGCCTTGCGCATTTTGCACTGCATTTTTTTCCGGGTTCAGGGGAATGGTAACCAATTCGCCGGTTTCAAAGTCCGGCAGCTGCATGGAAGAAGCGCCCGGTTCATATTGATAGGAATATGCCATTAACAAATCTCCCCGTTGGCGATACAGTTCGGCATCCTCAGACTGTTGCAGGCGTTCTTGGAACTTTTCTTTTTTCTGGGTTTGTTTTTTGATTAAATGGCTAACCTTCTGCAGCAATTGATGATGGAGTTGCTTAAAGGTCTGTTGATTGAGTTGTTCCCTGTAGTAGTCTTTGAGTAGAACTTGGGCTGAGGAAACCGGTTGCATCATGTTCCATCCCAAAACAGTAAACCCGTTTTCTGTCCAACCCGGTTGAAATTCTTCCGTTTCCAGAATATGCAGCCATTCTTGCCAAACTTGAAACAGGGTATTCCAATTCTGTTGTGTCAGGGTATCGGTGGTTTGTTTGGGATCTAACCCGGCGCGTTGAACCATTGCCGTTACTAAATGAGGTCCCAACCCGCGATAGGTTTCTAATATTTGTCGCTTCAATTCACCTGGAATTAAACTTACCCGTTCTTGCCAACTGTCTTGGGATTCTTCACGACTCGGGATGCTTCCCGTCAGAGGCGGCGGCGGCTCATAAAGTTCTCCCGTTTGAACCGGACGCAAACTGGATTTTTCCGGATGCACTTGATGGGCAGCAGTGATAATTTCCTGTTTGTCATCAGTTAGGATTAAGTTGCTGTACTTGGTCATAATTTCCGCATAGAGATGCCATAACGGGGGGTCGCCAGGTCGCCCAGCAAATTGGAAATCAACCACCCGTTCCCAAGGCGAAATTAAAGGCATGGCACTCAGGGCTAATCCTTGGAGTTGGTGACGCAATTGATCGCTGAAGGTAAATGTATCAGGGGTGCGCGGCGGGGCATCATCAAGGCAAATTCTCGCCGCTTGCGGATGCCAGGAAATCGTTAGCCAGTCTCGTCCTTTAAGGGTGCGTAGGGCTAAAGCAATGGTAACGCGATCGCGCTGATAGACTTTTTCTAAACGAGCTGGCAACCAACCCGCCCGCAGCTCAGCACAAACCGCTCTCAGTGTCGTTAAATCAACAGGTTGCATAAGTCTCTAAAAAAAAACAGCGCTTTTCCAGTTTAATGGAGGCAGCTTCCACTTAGAGAGCCTATGAGTGAACTGCCCTCATAAGCCGCTAAAATGTTCTCAAATTCTAAAATCAATCATTGTCTAAGTTTTAGAAATGGAACTGATACAATCTAAACAGCTTGCCCATCTTCTAGTCAGATCATGCTAGTTCCGATTACACGCGAGAAATTTGAGCAATTAATCCCTTTTACCGCAACAGCAGAACAATATCGGCATTATGCTGGCGATTGGCCCGATTTTCTCCGCAAACTATTGATTTCTTTTGTGGGAGTTGTCGTCATTTGGTTGCTTGGCGAAATTACCAATAGCAGTGGCGCGACAATATCTTTATTTTGCGCGATCGCGGGATTATATTGGTTATGGTCTCCTGTCTATTGGGCAACGCGGCGCAATGTTACTTACCGCCGTTTTCCCTACAGTGGCTTTTGGCGCGGGCGCGTCCTGGAAGTATTTGTCAGTGAAGAGTTAGTGGGAAAAGAAGAAACCGTCAACGAAGAAGGGGAATTAGTCATTGTGGAAAACCGAGAACGACGGATCAATGTCCAAGTGGGCGATAATACCGGCTTTGAAGTTCAACTGCAAGCCCCCCTGCGTCGTCTCCACCGCAATATTAAACCGGGTCATGTGGTGGAATTATTGCTTTTATCAAAAGATCCGGATCTCAGTCGCATTAGCAAAATTAGCGATGCCTATTTCCCCCAACTCGATATCTGGGTGAGCAATTATCCGATCTTAAGACGAGATACCTTTGTCGAAGTCAGTCAGGAACTGAGAAAAAGCAACCGGCGTAAAAAAAGTCGTTATTCCCGCCAATCCCGTCCTCGTTCTGAAGTAGGAAGAAGGGATAGATAATTTTGGTGAAATTTTTCCGCTGGTTGATTTTAGGGGCAACGCTTTTTTTCTTAGTGAAAACCTTTCGCGAACATTGGCAAGATGTCCTTGCGATTAACTTCCACACTTCCTTAATTCAGTTTAGCTTCCTTGCGCTTTTATTAACCTTGATTGCCCATATTTGGTCAGGAATTGTTTGGGCGGGAATCTTAAAGTTTCTGCAACAGCCTGCCCCATTAACTTGGGTTTTACCGGTTTATTTGCAAACCAATTTAGCGAAATATATTCCAGGTAATGTTTGGCATTTTTATGGACGGATTCGTGCCGTACAAGCTGCCGGCAGTTCTTTAGAAGCAGCGAGCTTAAGCACGTTACTAGAACCATTGTTAATGGCAACCGCTGCCGTTTTAATTACCCTTGCCACCATTCAAACCGGCAATTTTATTCCTCAGAACAATCCCTTTTATCAATGGCTTCCCTTGGTTTTTGCAAGCAGCATTTTAATCACGATTCATCCCCGTTTATTTAATCCCGTTTTAAACGGATTGGCCCGTCTCAAGAAAACAGCCTCACCAGAAAACCGCTTGCAAATTAAATACTATCCTTGGTTTCCATTACTCGGAGAAATGGGCTTTGTCGCGTTACGCGCCAGCGGCTTTATTATTACCCTAGCTGGTTTTACGTCGCTCAATTTCAGTCAGTTGCCGTTACTGTTGGGTGTCTTTAGTCTTTCCTGGTGTTTGGGATTAGTCATTCCTTCTCCCGGTGGGATTGGCGTCTTTGAAAGTAGCGCGATCGCGCTTTTAAATCAAATTTTCTCTCCAGCTATTCTACTCAGCACTGTTGCCCTGTTTCGCTTGCTTAGCCTTAGTGCAGAAGCCCTCGCTGCCGCTATATCTTGGGGCGTTGCCGTGAGGAACAATAAGACTCATAACTTGTAAAGACTTGCATATCACAAATGCTTTCCTTGATCAAGGTACTGCTTAATATTTCCAGAGTTGCTTAACAAAAATCCATGTGACGAGTCGTGGTTGTCAAGGGAGAAAAGGAGCCGAGTAATTAACGAAAATACAGGATTAGAGGGATTTTTCTGAAATTTTTTACAATAGTTGGGGATTATCTAAAAAGATATTATCATGAAAAAAGTTGATGAGCAAGTCGACATTCAAAATTTCTGATTAATTCGTTGTTTGTTAAGCTCACTTAATCTT
>JBDGQV010000181.1:3930-8302 GCA_042218725.1 Halothece sp.
GAGATAGATTTTTCATTTTTTGGGCAGACTAAGCATGTCTCTTACTCGCAACAGCGTTGCCGTCGATAAAAACGAATCTATTGCTGCTTCAGATGCAAGTAACCATCCAACCCCTAAAAAAACAACAACTCGACCAAGTTCTCAGCCTCGATCAAGTTTGTTTTGGGGGAATTTGGACAAAAGGTGCTTATGAGCGAGAAATTGCCAGTCCCAACAGCCTCTTGCTGACTCTTGTTCAAGAAAACGCTGAATCAGAACAACAACTAATCGGAATTGGCTGTTTTTGGGCCATTGTGGAAGAAGCGCACATTACCTTGCTGGGAATTCATCCTGATTACCGGGGGAAAGGATTGGGAGAACTTTTGCTCTGCCACTTGCTAGACGCAGCGAGAACTTGGCCCTTAGAACGCGCCACGCTTGAAGTTAGAGTTTCTAACACCGTCGCGATCGCGCTTTATCAAAAACTCGGATTTCAAATTGCGGGGCGCCGCAAAGATTATTATCCCGTGCCCCCAGAAGATGCCTTCATTTTATGGCGCTCTCACCTGGATGAGCCGGAATTTGCCGAACAACTTAGAAAATTGCAGGAAAAAAGATCTGCTGCCCTCTTGACGAAAGGATGGGAAATCTTGCAAAGTAGTTAAGGCTTTAATCGTTAACAATTGTGTAAAATCTGCTGCGATCCGGTTATTATGCCCAAAAAGTGAATAAGCCCTAGCATAAATTGGTGGATTTGAGCGTTAAGTTGGACACCAAGCGGGGGATCACATATGTTAGAATCAGCTTAACAAGGGCACGCAGCAGGTGATAACAATAAGCTATGTTTGAACGCTTCACAGAAAAAGCAATTAAGGTGATTATGCTTGCCCAAGAGGAAGCACGTCGCCTTGGCCATAATTTTGTTGGTACAGAACAAATCCTCCTCGGTTTAATCGGAGAAGGAACTGGAGTTGCAGCAAAAGTTCTCAAATCAATGGGGGTTAACCTCAAAGACGCCCGCATTGAAGTGGAAAAAATTATTGGACGCGGTTCTGGATTTGTGGCGGTGGAAATTCCCTTTACCCCTAGAGCCAAGCGCGTCCTGGAACTCTCTCTAGAAGAAGCGCGGCAACTCGGACATAACTATATCGGCACCGAACATCTTCTCCTCGGTTTGATTCGGGAAGGAGAAGGTGTGGCCGCACGGGTATTGGAAAACTTAGGGGTGGACCTCTCCAAAGTTCGCACCCAAGTTATTCGGATGCTAGGAGAAACTGCCGAAGTCTCCACCGGAAGCAACCAAGGGCGAACCAAAACGCCAACCCTCGATGAATTTGGTTCCAACCTGACCCAATTAGCCACGGAAAGCAAATTGGATCCGGTGGTGGGCCGTCAAACTGAAATTGAACGGGTCATCCAAATTTTAGGACGGCGCACCAAAAATAATCCCGTCTTAATTGGAGAACCCGGTGTTGGGAAAACCGCGATCGCGGAAGGGTTAGCCCAACGCATTGCCAATCAAGACGTTCCCGACATCCTCGAAAACAAACGGGTGGTTACCCTCGATATTGGCCTTCTCGTGGCTGGCACCAAATATCGCGGAGAATTTGAAGAACGTCTGAAAAAAATCATGGACGAAATTCGTCAAGCTGGCAACGTCATTTTGGCCATTGACGAAGTCCATACCTTAATTGGGGCTGGCGCAGCCGAAGGCGCTATCGATGCCGCCAATATTCTCAAGCCTGCCTTGGCGCGAGGAGAATTGCAATGTATCGGCGCTACCACCCTCGATGAATATCGCAAGCACATCGAACGGGATGCAGCCTTAGAACGCCGTTTCCAACCGGTGATGGTGGGAGAACCCTCCATCGAAGAAACCGTGGAAATTCTCTATGGCTTGCGCGATCGGTACGAACAGCATCATAAACTGAGAATTACCGATGATGCCATCGATGCGGCTGCTAAACTCTCCGATCGTTACATCTCCGACCGCTATCTCCCGGACAAAGCCATTGACCTCATTGACGAAGCCGGTTCACGAGTCCGGTTGATTAACTCGCAACTGCCGCCGGCAGCAAAAGAATTAGACCAAGAACTCCGGCAAGTCCTCAAACAAAAAGACGACGCGGTTCGGTCTCAAGACTTTGATCGGGCTGGGGAACTGCGCGATCGCGAAATGGAAATTAAAAATGAAATCCGTTCCCTTGCCTCGGCAAAAGATAATACTGAAACCAGTCAAGACGATCAAGCCGGACCAGTCGTGGATGTGGAAGAAATTGCCAGCATTGTTTCTTCTTGGACCGGCGTTCCCGTCAGCAAAATTACCGAAACCGAATCGGAAAAACTGCTACACCTGGAAGACACCCTACACGAGCGTCTCATTGGTCAAGAAGAAGCGGTTACAGCCGTTTCTCGCGCCATTCGCCGCGCCCGCGTCGGTTTGAAAAACCCCAACCGACCCATTGCTAGTTTCGTCTTCTCTGGTCCCACCGGGGTTGGCAAAACTGAGCTGACTAAAGCGCTCGCCAGCTACTTCTTCGGTTCTGAAGACTCCATGATCCGCCTTGACATGTCCGAGTTTATGGAACGGCATACCGTTTCCAAGCTCATCGGTTCCCCACCGGGATATGTCGGCTACAATGAAGGCGGACAGCTCACGGAAGCCGTGCGTCGTCGTCCTTATACCGTCGTCCTCTTCGACGAAATCGAAAAAGCCCACCCCGACGTCTTCAATATGCTGTTGCAAATTTTAGAAGACGGTCGCCTGACCGATGCCAAAGGTCGCACGGTGGACTTCAAGAACACCTTGTTGATCATGACCTCTAATATCGGTTCCAAGGTCATTGAAAAAGGTGGCGGCGGCTTAGGCTTTGAACTCAGCGACGACGAAGCCGAATCGCAATATAACCGCATTCGTTCCTTGGTTAACGAAGAGTTGAAGCAATACTTCCGTCCTGAATTCCTCAACCGCCTTGACGAAATTATTGTCTTCCGTCAACTCAACCGCGACGAAGTCAAAGAAATTTCCGAAATTATGTTGCATGAAGTCTTCTCCCGTCTCACGGAGCAAGACATTAAGCTAGAAGTAACTGAGGCGTTCAAAGAGCGGTTGGTTGAGGAAGGATACAGTCCCAGCTACGGCGCACGTCCTCTCCGTCGAGCGATTATGCGCTTGTTGGAAGATATCCTTGCTGAAGAAATGCTCTCTGGTCGTTTAACCGAAGGCGACACTGCCACCGTTGATGTGGTAGAAGGCGAAGTGAAGATCTTTCCCAAACAAGAGAAGAAAGAACTGCTTCCTCAAGGATCAGAGTAATTAAGTGAGTCACCTTAATTGCTGTTAATCCCTTAATTTAGTTATCGGCGGTAGAGCATTGCGTTCTACCGCTCTTTTTCTTAACTGTCCGATTGTTCAGAAGGGCTAGTTTCTTGGGCTGATTCCACGGATTCTTCCACTGGCGCCGGCGCGATCATGTCATCAGGCAGAAAAATGCGCGCACTCACTACCAATAAGGCCAGCACAAAGGTGAGAATGACGAGTAAAGGCGTAATATAAGCACGAATAATATTCATGGTTAAATGTTAGTTTGGAAGAGCTTCACTGTTTTTAGTTTAACGAGCAACCTCATTTTCGGAATTAATCATCAATTGATGTTATTAAGCCCAAACGCTAGATTGAGCAAGCAACGGATCAATGGGCTGATTTTGTTCATTAACAAAGACAATGTGGGGATGATGATCTTTAATTTCTTCTGGATTCAGTAAGCCATAAGTTAGAATAATTAGGCAATCCCCGACTTCTCCATACCGCGCGGCTGCGCCATTTAGTTCGATGCTGCCGGAATTGCTTTCCAGCGCGATCGCGTAGGTTATTAATCGTGCCCCAGTCGTAATATTCAGTACTTGTACTTGTTCATGGGGTTCAATTCCTGCCCCTGTCAACAGGGTTTGATCAATCCCAATACTGCCCATATAGTTCAAGTTGCTCTCAGTCACACGACAGTTATGAATTTTCCCTAAAAGAAACGTTCGTTGCATGGGAAATTAATACACCTAAATCACGCTAAGCCTTACAATTCTACTTGATCTTAATTCATCATCTCATTTTATGAGTCTTTCCAACTCGCAAAAGCCATTTGGTACGACGAATGAACTAGCAAAAGAACGTAACCGGGCAGCTGCTGAACGTACCCTAAATGCTTGGATTCGCAATTGCTTAGGACTAATTTGGTTTGGGGTAGCATTCGACGAAATTGCACAACGTTTAAGGGAACGATTTCCAGAAGCTAAGATCGCGATCGCGGAAAATATTTCTCATCTAATCGGTATCGGATTTATTGCTGTGGGCATCATCTTATTAATAATTGCTTTGATGCAACATCGGATTCAAATA
>JBDGQV010000182.1:0-20127 GCA_042218725.1 Halothece sp.
AAGCCTCAGAAGAACCTGCTGCGGTTGAGGAACAAGAAACTGAATCTGCTGCTGAAGAGGAAACTTCTGAAGACACTGCTGCGGTCGAAGAAGAGGTAGAAGAGCAAACTTCGGAAGAAACCGAACCAACAATGGCAGAAGATGACACTGAATCAGCCACAGAAACTACTGCTGAGGAAGAAACGTCCGAAGAAGCGGAAGAAACAGAAACCACCGCAACTGAAGAAGAGATGGAAGATGCTGCTAGTGCCAGTGAGCTAGTGTATTCCTAAGAAACGAGTTGATTTCAATCCATAAGGAGTGATCATTCTATGGTTAAAACTGCTTCCACCATGTTAGAGCTGGGGACAAAAGCCCCAGATTTTCAACTGCCGGATACGGTTTCCGGAAAAACGATTTCTTTAGATACGTTTGCTGATAAAAAGGGATTGTTGGTCATGTTTATTTGCCAACACTGCCCCTTTGTGAAGCACATTAAATCCGAATTAGCTCGTATTGGAAAAGATTATGTCGATCAAGGGTTAGGGATTGTTGCCATTAGCGCGAATAGTGTGGAAACTCATCCAGATGATGCTCCTGACAATTTAAAAGCGATGGCGGAAGAGGAAGGATTTAATTTTCCTTTCTGCTATGACCAAACCCAGGAAGTTGCTAAGGCTTATACCGCCGCTTGTACCCCGGATTTCTTTCTATTTAATCGCGATCGCGCTTTAGTGTATCGGGGACAATTGGATGATAGTCGCCCTGGCAATGAAGAACCGGTCAATGGGAAAGATTTACGGGCTGCCATTGAAAAGGTGTTAGCCGATCAACCGGTAGATTTTGAACAACAACCCAGCATTGGCTGTAACATCAAGTGGGCTCCTGGCAACGAACCTCCTTATTTTCAAGGTTAAATTGGCGAACTTTTATGTTGTTTCATTGTTGAGCAAGTTTCCCCCCAAAAGTTGGGGGGATTTTTATAAATAGGCTTTTAAAATAGGTCTTCTAAATCGAGGGCTTGCGAGCCGCCTTGTTGCAGTTTTATTAGCAGTTTTCCCAGTTGCGACCACACTAATCGCCCGGTTATCAAGGTTAACGGAAGCGCGATCGCGACGGAAATTTTCCAAGCATTAATAACCACTTCTAACCCCGCTCCTAAAAAGAAAAATATCCCCAAACAAATGCCAACAAAAGGCAGGAATAAGGAGGGAGTTTGCACGGAATCAGGCTTTTCTGATTTAGGCGTTTGATACCACTTCTGAACATTATTCTTTAAAACCTTTTCAAAGGCAGTGCCGCAAGCAACACTAATTAAAATTCCAAATAGCAACAGTAAATAGGGGGGTTCGGACAAAAAGAAGTAAGACATAAATTAACTTAAGTTTTCACGAATTGAAACACAACGGATTAAGCATTATTTGCCTTCAGCGCCGCGATTTCTTGCCTAGACATATCTCGCAAGCTGCTTAAAGCAACATCAAATAATTTAGCAGGTTTAAGGTCTTCTTTCACGAGATCCCAAAGCCGTTGCACTTGTTCCGTTTGCAATTGTTCGTCTTCGGTTAACGCTAGCAATAATTGTTGCCGGAGGTAGTTTCCTTCCTCAGAAAGCAAGTATTCTAATCCTAAACGGGCGGTGGGGAGTAAGTCAAAGTTATGATCATTTGTCCGCGCGATCGCGATCATATTTTCCAGCCGTTGCCATTGGAATTTGCCATCTTTAAACAAGACTTCAATCAAGCGCCGGCGCATTTCTGGAGATTCGCCTCGCAACAGGCGTTGCGCCACATAAGGATAGGCCACTTCGACAATTTTAAAGTTGGGATCGAGGGTTAATGCTAATCCTTCTTGGGTAATTAACGAGCGAATAATTAGCGCAAATTTCGCAGGAACTCGGAAGGGATAATCATACATCAATTCTGAAAATTGATCGGTAATGGTTTTGAAATTGAAGTCTTTGACGCTTTCCCCCATGGCATCGCTAAAGACCTGTTCTAAAGCCGGTACAATGGGTTTAATATCGGTACCGGGGGCAAGAAATCCCAGGAAGATAAAATTTTCTGCTAAGCGTTCATAATCCCGATTCAACAGATAAACAATGGAACTGGCAATGGTTTCTTTGGTTTCTTCTGCTAACTGATCCATCATGCCAAAATCAATGTAAGCCATCCGTCCATCGGACATGGCAAACAAATTTCCAGGATGGGGATCAGCATGGAAAAATCCATGTTCTAAAAGTTGTCTTAATCCGGCAACAACCCCAATTTCAGTTAAACGATTTTGATCTAAATTAGCTGCTTTAATTTTTTCCGTATCTGTTAATTTAATCCCCTGAATCCATTCCAGGGTTAAAATTCGATAACTGCTATAATCCCAATAAATTTTCGGAACTTTTACCGTATCGTCATTTTTGAAATTATCAGCAAATTGTTCAGCATTTTGGGCTTCATTTAAGTAATCAATTTCTTCAAATAGTTTGATACCAAATTCATCAATAATTAAGGTTAAATCATGTCCCAAATTAAGGGGAAGCCAAGATTTAATTTTGCTAACCCCCCAACGCATAATAAATAAATCTAGGGTGAGAATTGGTTCTAAATTGGGACGTTGCACTTTGACGGCGACTTCTTCCCCGGTATGCAGAACCGCACGATAGACTTGTCCTAGACTCGCCGCTGCCACCGGTTCTGGTGAAATTTCCCGATAAATGTCTTTGACAGGGCGTTCCAGTTCTTGTTCAATCATGTTGAACGCGATCGCGCTATCAAAGGGAGGAAGTTGATCCTGCAACTTGGTTAATTCTTCGAGAAAGTCTTTCCTCACCAAATCGGGACGAGTGGACAGGGCTTGCCCTACTTTAATATAAGTCGGTCCCAATTTCGTCAGAAGTTCTCGCAGTTCCCTTGCCCGTTTATACTTATTTGCTTCTTCCACGCCACGCCATTGATCAAGCTTTAAGCGCAGGAAAAACCCGCCTAACACCCAAACAATGGTTAACATGCGTCGAATGACCAGCAACGGAAATTGCCGATAATATCGCGCGATCGCGTCAGCATCATAGCGTGGTCTGTTTTGTTTTTGCATAAATTTCATCGCTAAATATTGCTACACTTCCTATTAGTGTAGAGAGGGTTGTATTCGCCTCTGTTTACCATGTCATTGTTAAAATGCAATATATCTTAATACATCTATCTTCGCAAACGAAGCGATTGATTGCAACTGATATTAATAATTAAAGATGATTGACAATGGCATATAGACCATTACAGTGAGGAATGAATGCCTTACTGATGAACTCAACTCCGATGAGTGAAGCAATCAACCTTTTCTAAACGCTAAGAAAAAAGGGATGACACCTTCTCCGCCAGAAAACGCCTGCTACGACCGTTGGTTAATCGCAACTGTGGATTCAATAGCATCAGGAGCAAAGAAAATATAAAATAAAAATTCCCTTTCGCGCAAATGAAACGAACCCTTTTCAATTATGCTTGATCAGCCAAAACAAACCGCATTAAATTTCCTTCGTCCTGAAATTGCTCAACTCCTTCCCTATTCGTCTCAGTCTGAAAATGAGGAAGCAGAGGCGCCATCCAACTGCGATCAACTGGATGCGAACGAAAGTCCCTATGATCTTCCCCCAGATTTGAAAGAAAAATTAGCGTGGGAATACCAAAATTTCTTCAAAACCAATCGTTATCCGGATGGCAAGTATGTTGAATTAAAAAGCGCGATCGCGCAATATATCAACGAAAGGAGCAACACTTCTTTCAACACCTCTTACATTTCACTCGGAAATGGCTCGGATGAATTAATCCGTTCTCTGCTCATTGCCACTTGTGTAGGCACGAACGCTTCAATTCTCATTGCCGAACCCACCTTCTCCATGTATAAAATTTTAGCCCAAACCTTCGGCATTACGACCATCTCCATCCCGAGAGAAGAAAATCAGTTTACCATTAAGCGGGGACAAGCCGATCAAGCAATTGCGCAAGCCTCAGCCAGCGGTCATCCCGTCAAAGTGCTGTTTATGGTGCATCCCAACTCGCCAACGGGCAATCTTCTCAGTTCAGCAGAAATTGAGTGGCTGAAACAACTTCCCGACGATATCTTGGTTGTCATTGACGAAGCCTACTTTGAATTTAGCGGCAACTCTCTAGTGGAAGAACTCCCCCAAAATCGCAATTGGGCAATTTTAAGGACTTTTTCCAAAGCGTTTCGCCTAGCCGCTCACCGGGTTGGTTATTGTATTGCTCATCCTGAACTCATTCAAGCCCTAGAGAAAATTCGACTCCCTTATAATCTTCCCAGTTTCTCCCAAGCAACGGCAATGGTAGCCTTGCAAAACCGCAACCAGTTGCTGGCAACAGTTGAAGAAACCCAAAAAGAACGGGATAAATTATATAAGTTTCTGGCAGGTGACCCTCGTCTAAAAGTCTGGGAAAGTGCCGCCAATTTCTTATACCTGCGCTTAAATCTCTCTTCTTCGGAAGAACAAGCCAGTCAGCAACAACATTTGGTTGAGACTTTAAAACAACAAGGAACCTTACTCCGCCATACCGCAAATGGCATTCGCATTACCATTGGCAGTCCGGAAGAAAATCAACGAACTCAACAAAACATCGCTGCTTATCTGCAACAACATTTTTCATAGAAGAAAAAGAAGAGTTGCTTGGCATTAATTGAGCTGAGAATAAGCAATTGCAGGGATGCCTTCATCGTCAATTATTAAAGGGATATTCGCTATAATCTAGAGGATGCAATCCATGAAAACATCAGCCATCCCATGAGGCAAAGGGGACGTTATGTTGCTCCTTAATACGGATCAAGTTCAATTCTGCCAAGTGAGCAATCCGGAAGTAGAAAGTGATAATGATTTTGATGCCTTAATTTATTTGAATCGCTTATTTATCAAAGGAGAATCATTTTCGCCTGATCAACAAAATCAAGCGTTGTCCCGAACCCAAGAATTATTAGATAGTGAAGAAGAGGTTTGGGGCGTTCTTTTAAAAGAAGAAAGCGGGTTTTCGCTGTGGTATTGCAGTGGTGAAGTCCATGGGAATCAGTACCAATTTGCCTCGTTGGTAAATCAAACAGATAACAATTCTACTCAAAATACCTCGGAAACAAGTGAAACCAAAACCGAATCGCAGTCCAACCAGCAACAACAAAAATTATCCCGCTCGATTTTAAATCGCCTCAGAAAAGAATGGGAAAATAGCTTTCGTTTAAGCGATTAATATCTCATGGGGCTAGAGGAAAAGAATCCCCTAACCCTCGTTGCATGAATTATCTGACAGAGGCAGTTGTCCCTAATAACACATCTTTGATTTGACGCTCATCTAAGGCACGGCCAATTAAGACTAAACGAGTTTGACGGGGTTCATCTGCTTCCCACAGGCGATCATAGAAGGAATCGAGATGTTTTCCGACCCCTTGTACCACTAAACGCATCGGCTTATTGGGAACATTGACAAAGCCTTTGACACGATAGATTTCCGCTTCTCGAAACAGTTGTTGCAACCGATCCATCACCGTTTTGGCATCAAAGGCTTCATCTAACACCAACTGTACCGAATTGATGTCATCATCATGTTCATGTTCTTCTTCATAATCATGATGACTGGGGCGAGTCTCTAAATTTTCCTCTACTGAGGCGTTAAAGCCGAGTAAAATATCTGAGGGAACTTGGCCATTATAGCAAGGAACAATACTAACTTTTTCTGGCAACTGTTGTTTTAGCCAGCTTTCTACTTTTTCGCGGGTTTCCCTATCTACTTGATCTGCTTTTGTTAGCAGCACTAAGTCGGCACAACCCAATTGATCTTCAAATAGTTCCTCAATGGGCGTTTCATGTTCTAAATTGGGATCTGCTTGCCGTTGCGCTTCTAAAGCATCTAAATCGCCTACTAATGCCCCGCTTGCTAACGCTTCACAGTCAACAACGGTAACAACGCCATCTACAGTGGCACTGTTGCGAATTTGCGGCCAACGAAAGGCTTGTACTAACGGTTTAGGCAACGCTAAGCCAGACGTTTCCACAACAATACAGTCTAAATCATCCCGACGTTGCAATAACTGTTGCATGGTGGGGAAAAATTCTTCCTGTACTGTACAGCATAAACAGCCATTGTTAAGTTCCACAATGTTGTTGCTGGTGTCTTCTTCATCGTCGCAAATCTGACAACTGCGCAACAATTCTCCATCAATGCCAACTTCGCCAAATTCGTTGACGAGAACGGCAATTTTCCGTCCTTGATTATTTTGCAGGAGATGCCGAACCAGTGTTGTTTTGCCAGCACCGAGAAAGCCTGTAACTACTGTAACAGGAATTTTAGCAGCCATATTGACTCCTTTGATTTCAATGATTGGATATTTGGATATTTATCGTTGCGGTTCCCCTGGAATTAACTAGGGAAACTCTGGGAAGTCGCTATCATCGCGATCGTAAAACTGTAATCTGCCTACCCCTAAATACAAGCCTTTGGCCGTTTCTCCAGCAGGAATCGCGGTAACACCAAACAAATAAACGCCATCATACTTGGGATTTCTGCGCGGTTTTAGTCCTAAGGTAATGGTCGTTCCCGGTTCCACTAGTGTTTCAAATTCAACATTAATTTCTCGGTTATCATCACTTTGGGAAATGTTAGCCAGTGAGAGGCGTTCTTGTTTATTATCCGGTGTTCCGACAAAGGCAATGGTTTTATCTAACAGTAACGGAATATCATCGGTGCCCCCTCGTTGCTTGATGATTAGTTTTCCTAGGGGTTCACCAGCTTGGGCAGGCAGGGTAAGCGTAAAGTAATAGGTGGCACCCCACATTTGCGTTTCATCGAAAGTGGTTTTCACTTCCTCTAGACGAGGGGGGGCTTCAAAAAATACGGTTCCGTCAGGATATTCACCTGCCCAGGCGGCAGGGATAGTCATGCCGAATGTGCTAAGCCAAACCAAACTAGAAACAATTGACGGAACACGCATTGCCTTGTATTTCCCTATACAGCAGAAGTAACAAAAATCAGTCCCATTCCCATTATTCCACAACCAACGAGTCGGGTAAGCGGAACAGTGGGCGTACTGAACTGTGTTAGCAGGGTTTGGGCAAGTTTATAACTGCTTAGCGCGATCGCGAGTTGAATGACGCTAAACCCGGCTAAATAGGCAACTAAGGGAGTCATTTCTGCACCGATAATAGCTTCACCGTAAGCATAGCCATGAAAAATGCCCGCGATCGCGCTGCCGAGGGCAATTGCCATGCTATAACTGAGAGAGAGTTGTTCATTGGCGGTATTGCGCAGGGCAAGTAAAACGCCGATGGCTAAGACAGAGGCACCAATAACCAGTTCTAATACTGGAAGGTTAACCGCTGAAACATGCATTCCCGTTCCCGCCATCGCAGTTAAAACAAAGCTAACGGGAATGATCCAGCCTCTTTTGCTGCTAGCCGCCACTAAACCGCTGCCAACAACAAACGCCAAGTGATCCATGCCAATTACCGGGTGTCCCAAGCCGGATAAAAATCCCTCAAATAAGTTGCTAGGGGTTTCGCCGCCGAAGGGATGGTGGGCACTTGCCGGTTGCGCAAGCGTTAATAAGGCTAATCCTGCGATCAGGCTAATCGTTAATCGTTTCCAGAATCGTTCGTTGATTGTCATTGAAGATAGAAATTGTTTCATTGTGTTTAATCGTGTTATAGGATTGTTACAACATACTCGGTTATAGCAACAGGAGTTTCCCCTCCTGTCTGCTGCATTAGGAATATAAGTCTTTGTAATGAAACTTTACTGTCTGCTGAAGTAGAAATGCGATTTCACTAGCAGAAAAATCCGATACTGCGTAACGATTGTCTCAAGCCATTTCCTCCCTATTGATGCGACTAAAGACAATACGATTCGTTTTACTGAGTGGGGTGTTGCTCGTTACTAACCCCGTCACCTGATTAATCTGAGTTGATAATAACCGCATCTGTACCTCGCAGCATGCTTGCAATCGGTTGACTATTCCTGCTTAGGCGGGTCTCCTGACTGAGAAACCATTTCTAGCTGATTTCATCACAGTTGCGGGACAGTGCCGGTTTTTCACCGGGCTTTCCCCGTTGCCTTGGATCGCTGTTCCCGATCCAAACCTAAGAGTATTGTTCACTATATCATGAGTTGGTTACTTTGGTTGGTAAAAGGGTAGTTGCCTTGATTAATTGCGCTGCTTTCCCCGATATCTGCTAACTTTGGGCAATAAAGGAGTAAGTTGTTTTTTGATCCAACATCAAAGTAACCGGTGTACGCTAGCGACAACAAAATTAGCATTAAAACTGGCTTCAACCTAACGGAAATCGTTAAAGCAACTGGCGTAATATAGATTTCGTTTTAGAATTGGTATCAAATGATTCAATTCTCACCTATACTAATGGTAAAAACGACAAAATTATTGATCGTTGGGCTTTTCATTACTCTTCTGTTCGTCTTTTCAGACGCAGCACAGGCACAGACAATTGGTAAAGCGGAAACAAGAGAATTACGGGAATATGCTTGCATTAGCGATGAAGCTGATCAAGATAAGGCAAAGGTTGTTGGCAACATGGTCGATGAAATTTCCTCTCAATATCATGACGAGTTCAAGAAAACATTCCGCGACAATGGGTATGTTGCCGAGGCAGATAGTTATGCCACAAATTTAGTTAATGATATGAAACCGAAATTTAAAGAAATGGCACAAGATATTTATGAAGTAGGAACATTAGAGGAGTATTGTACAGAGGAACGAGTTGAAAAAATTATCGAAAAAAGAACAAATTCCGCTGATAATTAGTAAGGAGTTCAATTGGTCATTAGTTATTAGTCATTAGTTATTCGTTTCTTTAGTTAAGATTCCGATGATTGGATTCGGGTTAATAAAATATCTTGAATTTGTTGCTGTACTTGTTCTGCTGATTCATTGGCATCAATGCGAACAATGCGCTGGGGAAATTGTTGGGCTAATGCCATGTATCCTTCTCTCACTCGCTGATGAAACGCAAGATCAGCTTGTTCCACGCGATCGCGCTTTCCCCGTTTTTGCACGCGGGATAATCCCGTTTCTACGGCAACATCCAGCCACAAGGTTAAGTCGCTTTCTAACCCACAGCAAGCAATTTGATTCAGTTGTTGGATGAGGTTTAAATCTAGCCCTCGCCCATACCCTTGATAAGCAGTGGTGGAGTCAATAAAGCGATCGCAGAGAATAATTTTCCCTTGTTCCAAGTGCGGTTTCAGGAATTGATTAACGTGCTGGGCGCGATCGGCTGCATACAACAGTAACTCACTGTTATTATCTAAATCAAACTGATGATGATCCAACAACAGCGATCGCAATTTTTGACCCAGTTCTGTTCCCCCTGGTTCCCGAGTTTTAACGACTTCTACTGTTTTTCCGAGGCCGCCTTGTAATAACCATTGTTGGGTAGTTTCGATTTGGCTGCTTTTCCCACCGCCTTCGATGCCTTCAAATACAATAAACTGACCGTTCATAGGAATCAATTAATTCAAAATCTCCTACGCAGTTATACCATATTTTTAAAAGGTCGCTAGGGAATAACAAAATGCTAATGCCACCAAGAACAGGAAATGCTTATTACTTGATAGGCTTTAATTTAAAGGTGTTTCAAATCAGGAATTGAAGTATTGCAATGGAAATTAATCTTTTGATCAAACGAATGAGTTTTTGATATTTTATAGATAGTAAAATACGATGCTTACTTAGTAAAAAATCAGTTTATTAAGTCGGATTAAATTATTCGTTATAGTCGCAGGAATATAGTTTAGGTATCAATCCTAAAATTGTTAAATAAAAACAATTTCTTAATAAAAACAGAGGTTAACATGAACAAACAATCAGCAGTAGGAACCGGTTTTATTTTTAGTAACGCGATCGCGAACGCCAGCGCAAATAGCTTTGGTGTTGCCAAAACTGGAACTGCTATTAGTTCACTCTACGGTGCTGCCCATACAAATGCTACAGCTGCTTGGATTGGGTTTGGCAGCATGAAAATGGGAATGTTGATGATGGGATGTTTTCCCATACTTGGGGCTGCGATGCTTTTAGACAGTATTTGCGGGCAAGAACATGGTTCACCGATCATTGATTGGTATGAAGAAGCCTGGAAAACCTATGAGTGTCAGTGCGAATTAGAAGAAATGAAAAAAGATATTAAAATCGATCGCGATCATCAACTTCGCCCGACAAACGTTGCTTCTAGTTTGACGCAATTGGATCATCAGTTTCGTGCCCTAGAAGTGGAAAATGAACTTTATCAAATGAAAAAACAGCTTCATGGAGAAAAGTTGCCAAAACCAAAAAAGAATCAAGTCATCAATCAAGAAAACTCAGAAAAACTCTCTTTCGATAATCCCCAACAAGAATTGAAATTTGTCCATAACATTCTTCAAAAAGCGCGATCGGCTAATGAAATTACTAATATATTTTTTAATTGGAAAGGAGAAAGAAGAGTTGCGTTAAATTCGGGCATTGTTATCCAAGAAAAGGGATCTAATATTCATGTTTTTGGATCTCAACTTACAAAAATGTTAATGTTCTGCGGTGATTCAGTAGCAATTATCAAAGAAGAACTTAATCAAATATAAAACATCTCAGTTGATAAATTTAGAAAAAATGCTAAAACTGATATAATAATTTCCTTGTTGCCAAAATATGGCTTGTTTTTTGAAATTATTAAAATTAACGCTTAACAAATGAGAAGTTATCTTGACAAAATAGAAAACATTATTCAAGAAACCTATTGTCAAATTACGGGATATACACCGCAAATCAAACAAAATCAGAAAGAGATCCAATACAGCGGTCAACCGGTTTCTATTATTGAACGTTTTGATTTATATGATGCGAACTTTTTGCCATCAAATCAACAAAAATTAGAAGTTATTATATCCTGTTGTCGAACCGATCAAGAACAAGTTCCTCGACCGGCTATCCTTGTCGATATTGATTTCATGTATCGCATTTATGTTAACGGTAAGGAAAATTCCAATAATCAAGCCTCCACCATTTTAACCGCAGAACAAGAAAATCATTTGAAACAATTTGGTCAGGAATTAGAACAGTCTCTTTCTCAAATCGAAGAATTGCAACAAATTGCATCTACTAAACTAGGAATCCCAAGATTTTGATCTGAATTGAAAGCTCTTTTAATCTCTCTGTGTCCTTTGTGTCTTTGTGGTTAAATTCATATTTCATGACAATTCCCAAAAAATACCCCATAACTTGAAAGTTCAATCGTATTATCATACTGACGAACCGAAAAATCGGTTTTATTGGCATTAGTACAATGTCCAAACTGAAACAAATCAAAATGGATTGGTTTTGGACTTAAATTAAACAAAGCAATTAATTTCTGTTGCTGACAGTAACGTTTAATCCCCAATACTGGTTCCGGCGTCTCTAATAAGTCCATATTGCCTTGAATCAGTGCCGGTTGTTGTTTGCGCCATTGCAACAGTCGCCGATATTTATTCAATAATGAATTGGGGTGATTGTCTTGTTGATCCACCGCGCGATCGAAATGTTCTTCGGGAACGGGCAACCAAGGTTTTTCAGCAACAGTAAAGCCAGCATGAGGGGCATCTTTTTGCCAAGGCATGGGGGTTCTGGAACCATCTCTGCCTTGAATATCCGGATAGCCGGCAATGCCAAACGGATCTTGCAAGGCTTCATAGGGAAGATCCGCTTGGGTTAAGCCTAATTCTTCTCCTTGATAGATACAGCAACTGCCTTTTAATGAAATAAGCAGGGCAATGAAGAGATGATCAAAGGCTTCATGGGTAAAGGGATCGTCAATTAAAAACGGCAACCACCGCGACTTGAGACGCGGAAAATCATGGGTTCCCCCAGTCCAACAAATCACACCTTCTGCCGCTTGTTCCTGAACCTGCGTGATAATGTTTCGCAATCGGTGATAGTTGAGGGGTTCATGACTCATTAAAGCGGAATTATATGCCATGTGCAAGCGATGATTGCCTTTAATATATTCGCTGGAGGTAAGAATGGTATCTTCTGCGGAACTTACTTCAGCAAGGGTAGTTGTTCCGGGATACTCATCCATTAATTCCCGAATTTCTTCCAAGATGTTCAGGGTTTCCGGCTGACAGAAGTTATAGCGATTGATATAGTCAAAGTAAGGATCATAGGGATCGGCACCGGCAGGACGTTTTTGATCCGAGGGACGAACGGGATTATCCCGCAAAAGCGGATCGTGGGTAAAGAAATTTACGACATCCAGGCGAAACCCATCGACGCCTAAATCCAGCCAAAATCGGGCGACATCAAAAATGGCTTCCCGAACTTCCCGGTTGTACCAGTTTAAGTCCGGTTGAGACCTCAAAAAATTGTGCAGGTAATATTGCTGGCGTTGTTCATCCCAAGCCCAGGCACTGCCGCCAAAGGTTGCTAACCAGTTGTTGGGAGGGCTGCCATCCGGTTTGGGATCCGCCCAAACATACCAATCGGCTTTGGGATTATCGCGACTGGAACGGCTTTCTTGAAACCAAGGATGTTGATCCGAGGTATGGTTCCAAACTTGGTCGATGAGAACGCTTAATCCCTGCTGATGCGCTTTTTTGAGTAGCATTTTGAAATCGTCTAGGGTGCCGAAAATGGGATCAACATCGCAATAATTGGAAATATCATACCCAAAATCTTTCATGGGTGAAGGGAAAAAAGGCGAGATCCAGATGGCATCCACGTTAAGACGAACCAGATAATCCAGTTTCTGAATAATACCGGGTAAATCGCCAATCCCATCCCCATTACTGTCGTAAAAGCTACGGGGATAAATCTGATAAATAACGGCACTGCGCCACCAGTTTTGAGACTGGTTGAACTGTGACATGGTCTTTATTCCTCACACAATAATAAATTGTTCATTACAAACGACTGGGTAAATGAGCAAAGTAGTAACTATAGGGAGGAAGATTAATGTGATTCTCGCTGCGCCGGACTTCCCTAGCAAGCCCGATTACCGACTCGCAATCAGCATTGGTGGTCAAATCATATTCTGCGGGTTGATCGCTAATATTAAACAGGCATAACAGCCGCTGTTCCGCATACTCACGAATAAAGCCGAATAGGGGATCTTTGGTATCTTCCAGCAAGGTGAAATTGCCGGCAATTAAAGCCGGTTGTTGTCTCCGCCAATGCAGGAGTTTCCGCCAGGTGTTCAATAGGGAATCGGGGTCTTCGTTTTGCACATCCACAGCAAAGGAAAGGTGTTTTTTGGGAATGGGAAGCCACGGTTCGTTTGCTTCGGTAAAACCGCCGTTAGCGGTACGCCGCGACCAAGGCATGGGCGTGCGGGACCCGTCCCGTCCTAAAATGGTGGGATACAGGGCACGGCCAAAGGGATCTTGAATGCGGTGTTCCGGAATATCTTTGGGAATTTTGGCTTCGGGCAAGCCCAACTCATCTCCTTGATAAAGACATAGTGCGCCGGGAAGGGAGAGCAATAGGGCAGCAATGAGGTGATAAAATTCATCGGGGTAGGGTTGTCCTTCTAAGTCAGCCCCTGTCCAGCGCGATCGCAGTCTGCCGTAATCGTGATTGCCTAGCATCCAACATTGACCGCCTTGGGGAAAGTGTTTTTGCACCCGTTCTACAATGTCTCGCATTAACTGGGCGGTAATGGGTTCTTCCGCTAATAAGGCGCTGTTGTACGCTAGATGCAGGCGATCATCCCCAGCCACATATTCTCCCGAAAGCGCGATCGAGTCTTCACATAAAGTAACTTCCCCGAGGGTTACTACACCGGAATATTCATCAATCAGGTCTCGCAAGGGCTTCAAAACCTCTAGGGTTTCCGGGCGACAGAAATGATACTTAAATAGCTGTTGTACCATCGGGTTATCCGGGGCAATCCCATCTGGTAAAGGGGCATCGTCGGGACGCGGCGGATTATCTCGCAGTTGCGGATCATGAGTGAAGAAGTTGACAGCATCGAGACGAAAGCCATCAACGCCTCGTTTTAACCAAAATTTGGCTCGTTTGACAATCGCATCCACTACCTCTGGGTTATGCCAATTCAAGTCCGGTTGACAGGGGAGAAAATTCGCAAAATAATACTGTTGGCGAACTTCATCCCAGTGCCACCCATTTTCGCCAGTAAAGGCAGAAAACCAATTATTAGGGGGCGATCCATCGGGTTTGGGATCTGCCCAAACATACCAGTCTGCTTTGGGGTTATCCTGACTGGAACGGCTTTCCACAAACCAAGGATGTTGATCGGAGGTGTGACTCCACACTTGGTCCATAATTACTTTTAAGCCAAAAGTGTGGGCCACTTCCAGTAAGCGATCAAAGTCTTTCAAGTCGCCAAAAATGGGGTCAATGTCCATTAAGTCGGTAACATCATAGCCCATATCTTGCATGGGCGATTCACAAATTGGAGATAACCAAATGGCGTCTACCCCTAACGAAGCAATATAATCCATCTTGGCAATAATGCCTTTGAGATCGCCAAACCCATTGCCATCGGTATCTTTGAAACTGAGGGGATAAATTTGGTAAATGACGGCGTGTTGCCACCATTTCCCATTGTGTTGCATGTTATGGGCGTCTTCCCAAGTCCAAGCGCGACGATTGATGACTGGGTTGCGCCACCATTTTTCGTTATATCTTAAGTCGGTAAATTTCATAACAGATCTTTTTCCTTTCCCGATCAATGATTATCCTAAGAAACGGATAATGGATTCTTACTTAAGAAGGAAAAATATAGCAGGTTTTAGTTTATTCAGTTTGACAGTAGTCAGTATGCCTCTTATTAGCGATCGCTGATTTGGAAACAACTAATATAAAATCTCTCAATGTTTGCTACAGATTGCTTAACTAAAGGTGGGAGACAAGGGGACAAGGAGAAGGGATTCCTCATGTGTAGCATGAATAATTCGATTTCATATAACGAATTAAAATAAGAAAGGAATCGTAAAATTTAATTTTTTTTCATAAGTCTAATAATTGCTATACTACCATGTTCCTAGGAGCAATTAGCATTGCGCTCGGGAAATTACTTAGGATTTATCAATATCAAAATGCGCTATCTTCAAGTGTTGCGATTATTCTGGACGAGTGCTATTTCAGCAGAATTAGAATATCGATTAAACTTTCTTATTGCTGCTTTAAGCAGTTTAGTGAATTTATCAGGAAGTTTATTTAGTCTCTTTCTGTTTTATCGCACTGGCTATCAATTCCAAAATTGGAGTTGGGAAGAAGCAATGGTTGTGTTAGGAATTTTTACCCTATTACAAGGATTTTCTTCCACGTTTTTAGTTCCGAATTTAAACCGAATTGTTGACCAAGTCCAGTATGGCACTTTAGATTTTATTCTTCTTAAACCCATTAGCAGTCAATTTTGGTTATCAGCACGCACAATTTCTCCTTGGGGAACACCGGATTTATTTTTTGGGGTTGTTTTAATTGCTTATGCCGGCAACCGTTTAGGTTTAACCATGTCTGATTATTTAATCAGTTTGATTCCCATTAGTTTCGGTTTAGTGAGTTTATATAGTTTATGGTTCATGTTAGGGGCTACCAGTATTTGGTTTGTCAAAATTTATAATGTTACGGAAGTGTTGCGGGGTTTAATTGAAGCGGGGCGCTTTCCGATGGTGGCTTATCCTGCTATGTATCGCGTCTTTTTTACCTTTATTATTCCCGTTGCCTTTTTAACCACAATTCCGGCAGAGGTAATGTTAGGACGAAGCGAAGTGAGTTGGATTTTAGGAGCAGGATTTCTTGCCTGTTTTCTCCTGATACTGTCTGC
Source organism: Halothece sp. (assembly GCA_042218725.1). Lineage (GTDB taxonomy): Bacteria > Cyanobacteriota > Cyanobacteriia > Cyanobacteriales > Rubidibacteraceae > Halothece. Next base: position 15,776 of record JBDGQV010000182.1, read on the forward strand.
GTTATTTTGGCAGTTTGCACTCCGCTTCTATACGAGCGCTTCCAGTTAGGAAAAATAAAGGAATAATTATTTGGCACTTCCCGGCTTACAAACGTTATAATCCTGATGGGAAATGACTGTTTCTGGCAGCACCTTAGCTCCCTCATCTCGACAGATTAAACGATAATCGCGATTGATGGGAATACTAATAATTGATCGATTATGACGCAATCGTTTGCCTTTAAATCGCCGATAATTGCTATCTTGTCTAAGTTGAGAAATAATGCGTCGGGTTTTAATAACGACGTTTTTCGGAAGATGCTTTAAATCTATTGGATCGTATCTAAAACTTTCTTCCCAGGCTTGACGCTGTCTTTTTCGCCGCACGCGATCGGATTCTTTTTGCTCACAGCGATGACAAACTTGTCCATACCCTTGATGTCCACAAGCAAATTTCTTTTTTCTTCTTGTCATGTTTTGTGCCTCCTATTATTTTTTCGCTTTAAAGATATAAATTCACCCCCTCTTGCAAGACGGTCAGATGAGAACTTCGCAGCTGTCACGTTTGAATTGAGAAGGGAAGGAAGAATACAGCTTATTTATTAATCCTAATCGCTAATTGGACACAAAACTGTATGATTTTACGGTATTGGCAAGGACAGTGAGCACAAAATTGCTTTGATTTCCTACTTCAACCAGATTTAAAAAATTAAAATCCAGTTAAGGTTTAATGTAACGGGCTGCTCGTTGTAGGCGATAGGAGAGTTTTTTCTCGCCTCGTTCTTGATACAGTTGCGATGCTTTTTCCAAATCTTCAATCGCGGCAGTATAATTTTCTAGTTCCGCGTAGGCAAATCCCCGACTGCCAATTGCCTGGGCAAAGTCGGACTTTTGTTCAATGGCCTTAGTAAAATCTTTAACCGCACGCTTGTAGTTCTTCAGCTGCGTTCGGGCAATACCTCGATTATAATACACCTCATGAGCTTCGGAGTCGATGGCTAAAGCCCGGTTATAGTCGGCAATGGCAGCTTGATAATTGTCTAGGCGCGATCGCGCGACGCCTCGATTCGCAAAAGCCTTAGCATTGTTGCCATCAATAGCAATGGCTTGATCAAAATCGGCAATCGCTTCTTGGTAGTTGCCATTCGCCAGCTTTTGATTCCCTTGGGCAATTAAAGCATTTGCTTTTTCTTGTTGGGCTTCAGAAAGGGATTGATCTTGCGGTTGAATCGTTTCTTGCGAAGAAGACTGAGATTTTGGGGAAGACTTAATCTCAGAGCTGCATCCAACAATAGCAACTGATACCAGGAAAGTAAGTAATACAGGAAAACGACCGGCATACAACATAGTTACTTGACACTAGCTTACTCTGCTTTGACTTTAGCAAACCGAACTTCTATCTTGCGAGGGGAGACAGAGACTTCTTAACCTTCCTAAATTATGGTTGGCAGTTAGAATTGAACGATCAACTCACATTTAAATAAACTATGGCACAACTACTCAGCGATTCAGAAATTCAAACCCAACTGAATGAACTTTCCGATTGGACACAAGAAGGCAAGTTTATTAAATGTACTCGCAAGTTCAAAGGTTTTCCAGAAGCAGTTGATTTTGTCAACAAATTAGTGGAACCCGCCGAATCAGCAGGACACCATCCTGATATCGAAATTTCTTTCAACACCGTTGTTATTAAAATGACCAGCCATGATGCGGGCGGTTTAACGGAAAAAGATTTTAACCTGGCTCGTACCATCTCTGCGATTAATTAGAGATTTTTTCAACATCTCTCCCCTTTTTCCAGTAAGGGGGGAGCACCAATAACAAATTACTAATCGAAATTATAAATCATTAATTATCAGCTCTCAATTACCCCCTACAACCGTCCCTTTCGCCAACCCCTAAAAACGAGCCGCGGGGAATGGAAAACTCGTGAAGGAATCATTATTTCCTTACAAGATAAACAGGGAAATATCAGTTATGGTGAAATTGCCCCGCTTCCTCAGTTTGGTTCCGAAACATTGGATCAAGCCCTCGCATTTTGTTCTCAATACTCGCAAGGGATTACTGCAACTGACATTGATAACATTCCGGAACAATTCCCGGCTTGTCAGTTTGCTTTTGAGTCAGCCTTAGAGGGGTTTTCTGCTTCTCCGATTCCAGAAGAAGATTTAGCGTTAAGTTGTTTATTGCCGGCAGGAAAGACAGCATTGGAAACATGGCAATCAGGATGGGAACAGGGACAAACGACCTTGAAGTGGAAAATTGGGGTATTCCCTCTAAAACAAGAATTATCTTGGTTAGAACAGTTAGTTAAGGCACTGCCGGAAGGGAGTAAACTGCGTCTCGATGCGAATGGGGGACTCACTGTTGCCGAAGCCGAACAATGGTTAAGATGCAGCGATGCCTTAGGCAAAGTAGAATTTATCGAACAACCGCTGCCGCCTCAGCAATTTCAGGAAATGCAACGGTTAGACGCAACATTTCACACGCCCTTAGCCTTAGATGAGTCGGTAGGCACGTTGCCACAACTGGAAACTTGTTATCAACAAGGGTGGCGAGGGATTTTCGTGGTAAAATGCGCGATCGCGGGGTCGCCTCGGTATTTGAAACAATTATGCCAACAGTATCCCCTCGATATTGTTCTTTCTTCGGTTATGGAAACCTCAGTGGCAAGACAAGCGGCGTTTCGACTGGCGATGAAACTCTCTTCAAGTCGGGCGTTGGGCTTTGGCGTTAACCAGTGGTTTTCCTAGTGAAATCAAAAAAGTAATAATGGCAGTGTCTTTAGAACAGCTTCTCCAAGGAATTAACGCTTGCAACGTCGAGGATGCGTTGCTAAGTCCGTATGCAGACACACTTTCTACCCATACAATGGAACTTTACCAAAAAATCCAAAATAAATCAATCCTACTTTTAAATCCGCAAAGTAGCTATCAGTTTCTCGCCGGTTTCTTAGCAGGAATCGCGAAAAATTGTCGTATTTTTTTAGTGAATTCCCAATGGAAACAACAAGAATGGAAACAAGTCTTAGAATTAGTAAATCCTCATGGAATTATTTGGGAAAGCGGTTTAGAAATTTTATCTAATGCCACTGTCTCCGATGAAAAACAAGAAACTGATGAAAACAACATTATGATTCCCACTGGGGGGTCATCGGGAAACTTGCGTTTTGTGAAACATAATTGGAGAACACTGACAGCATCGGTAACAGGATTTTGTCGCTATTTTGAACAGGACACGGTGAACTGCTTTTGCATGCTCCCCCTTTATCACGTCAGCGGGTTAATGCAATTTATGCGAACTTTCCTCACTGGCGGACATCTCCTTCTCTATCCCTACAAAACTTTAGAAACGGCTTGGCGCAACCAAGACTTAGAGACCATTGGTTACTTAAAACGTCTCTCACTGCAAGATTATTTTCTGTCTTTGGTTCCCACCCAACTGCAACGCTTGTTGAATTTTGGTGCCGGAGAGTGGTTGTCGCAATTCAAAACTGTTCTTCTCGGCGGTGCCCCTCCTTGGCAAAGTCTATTAGACACAGCCAGACAATATAACATTCCCATCGCACTAACTTATGGGATGACAGAAACCGCATCGCAGGTAGCAACCTTAAAACCCAATGATTTTCTTGCGGGCAATAACAGTGTGGGAAAGGTTTTACCCCATGCCAAAATTTCCATTACTAGCGAAGAAGGAGAGAAATTATCAACTGGAGAAGTCGGAAAAGTAACCCTTGCTAGTGAGTCTTTAGGGTTGGGATATTATCCTGATTCCCATTGGAATGGAGAAGAGTTGATCACCGATGACTTGGGCTATTTTGACCAAGCGGGTTATCTCTATATTGTTGGGCGCAATAGTCGCAAAATTATTAGCGGTGGCGAGAATGTGTTTCCTGATGAAGTGGAAGCAGCAATGTTATCCACAGGCTTAGTAACAGATGTTTATGTTATGGGCATTGCCGATGAAAATTGGGGAGAAGTGGTGAGTGCCGTTTATGTTCCCAAAGATGAATCGGTGACAATCAGTGAAATCGAAGAACAGTTAAAGCAACATCTCAGTCGTTATAAAATTCCCAAGCAATGGGTGGCCGTTGCTTCCATTCCTCGCAATGAACAAGGAAAGGTCAATCGGCAATTAATCCTGAATCATTATTTTTCAAAGTGAACTAAAACTACTGAAAACACGAAAATTAAAGTTTAAGAATTTAACCACAAAGACACAAAGAACACAGAGAGTTTCCAAACATAGTTCTGTAATCTGTATAGCATTTTATTGATCGCGCATCTAATAATTTTTAGAAGTTACTTACTGTCTATTGAACTGATTTTGAGCTAAAACCGCGATCGCGACACCAACTAACAGAATTAACGCGC
>JBDGQV010000183.1:0-2455 GCA_042218725.1 Halothece sp.
ACGGGTGTGGCAGGATTTGAACCTGCGACAAACGGATTAGAAGACCAGCTTTCTATCTCTGGAACTCTTCCCAACCATGCATGACAGAGGCTTGCAATTTTTCTGTACTAAATCTGAACTAATTGTATCTCAAAACAAGGATTTTAACCAATGGAAAATGCGATCATTTCTTGTCATTTAGATGAAGTGGTTGACCCTAGAAATGATGGCTCGATAATAGTCATTGGAAATCTTTTGAAAAAACCGCTAATTTTAGAGAAGGAGCGTTACTAGTCCCCCAGGGCTGGTTTAACGCCGCAACCAACTCTAGCAGGAAAGCTAAACGAGCCATGATCACTCGCGAACAATTAAAACGGGAAATTGATGCCATTGATGATGCTTATCTTGAAGTTCTGCATCGTATCATTTTTTCTTTACAGCAACCGCCTGAGACGGTCGAATCTCCTAGCAATACTCAAGACTCACAAGCCAAAGTCTCTCCCGAAGCTCAACATTCTCCCAGAGATGAAGAGAAAACCGATCAAGGTGAAACCTCCCTATTAAACCAGTTAAAGCAAATCAAAATCTCTGGTCCGGTTGATTTTTCCGAAAACCTTGATCATTATCTGAATGGGGAGAAGAATGTCTAACGCCTTATTCGTTGATACCGGCTATGTCATTGCCCTAATTAACAAACGGCGAGTACCATGAACAAGCCCTTACTCTCGCCCGACTCTCGCCGAAAATAGGAAAATGTTTTAATGGCAACTTAGGATGAGTTTTCCTTTTTCATCAAGAATCAAAGTTTCCCAAACGCTAATGGGGCTCAACCAAAATTCATTGCTTTCATCAGCAATCTCGCTTCGCAAAGTTGGCGATAATCGCTCATTCCCCAAAACGTATCAGGGCTGAACAGCTTAGAGCCATGACTCTAAAGAAAAATCCATGACTTCTTTCATTCGGGAAAAGTCACGATCCATAGAAACAATGGTTAAGCCGTGGTGAATCGCAGTGCAGGCAATCCAAAGATCATTATCGCTAATCCCAATGCTTGCCATGTTAGTTCGGCGGCGCTTTTGACGTTCGTTGGGACCAAAGTGACGAATCAATTCAGCTTTGAATTGACCATAACTTTCCGCAATCATGCTATTGAGAGGATAGATTCGAATATCTTTTAAATAAGCCTGGATGTGAGCTAAATTCTCCTGTTTTCGTTGGGAATTGTAAGCCATGTATAGCATTTCGCCTTCAGTGATGATGCTGATAGCAACATTTAACTCTCCAACTTCAGCAATGTTTTGTCTAATGGAAAAATTGCCAAGGACAAGTCGACTGAAATGATTGGTATCCAGTAAATAGCTCATCTAAACTTAAATCTAGGATTGAGGAGAATTTTCACCGATGCGAAGCATCGATCGCGTTTCGTAAACCGTTTGTAGGCATTGTTCAAAGTCGTCTCCTTCCCAAGTCTCGGTATGGCTGAGCAAGGAACCTTGAGCTGAAATCGACTCGCTCTCTGCATCGACAGAGGAATTTTGTTCCCGATGTTCTTGTTGGGCAAGGAAAGTAATGAAGTCTGCAACTAAACGCAAGCGATCGCTGGAAAGTTGATCCAGATAGCGATTAATTGTCTGACGAAGTTCTGATACATCCATAATCCAATTCCTGTAATTCGTCTCTGCTTATGTTAGCTATTATTTAGCGCATAATTAATAACTCAGCTATATGTGTTCTTGTTGATTCCAATACATAGCGACAAACATATGGCGAGCTATCATCTTAGGATTAGGCGGTTCATGGTCTCTTAAATATGTACTATCCTCGCCTAATTCAGATTCTAAATAAACAATTTCGTTTGGATTTTCTCCTTGTGTATAATAAGTTAGCCGATAAGTAACACCGTCTATTGTGTGCTCTGTAGTTTCCTTATCCATGTTTTACTACCTTAATTAAGTCTAGATAATTTCCTATTTACAGCATAATCGCAAAATTAAAAAAGGATGGATTCCTAAAATACCCATTCCACCGTGGGAGACAATGGCGGTTCCACCAAATCTCCGACAATTTGACCGCTATCTTTGGCAACACCAAAGGGCGCTCGCTTTGATGTTTTAACTGGGTAGACGGTAACAACCGGTGTTCCATCCTGAGTAACTGTTATGGGATTTCCCGTTTGTTGAACTTGGTTGAATAAATCTTGAAGCGAGGCGGGAAGTTCTGAAAGCGTGATTTCTTGCATCAACTTAATGACTCCTTTAACAGAGTTCTTTTTTTTGGATACATTAGCCCGCTTTAGCCAGACTAAGCGACTTCACATGATTTGAGCCAATCTAAGCCATCATTGGGGTTTAAGGAGACAGATATTGAAACCGGCATTAACTTAGTCGGCAATCAAGGTGGAAAATCAAAAAATAGCCAGCATGCTGTTGAATTAGTTGATGTTCCCAACAAATCTTAATGGGAGCGCGATCGCCGG
>JBDGQV010000183.1:2555-8203 GCA_042218725.1 Halothece sp.
GCGGATGGAATTCGTGCATTAAATATGCCTGTACCGCACTAATTTGGAGACTAGAGTTTTGATAGATTTCTGCAGTTATTTTGCCATTATTTGCAATTTCAAGTCCTAGATTATATTCCTTAGCAAACTGGATTTGTTCAGCTTGACTGGTTCCAGGAAGCGAATTTTCGTTATAGCTAAGTATTAAACTCATTGTTTAGCAATGATTTTCAACGATTGCTATTTCAATTAGTCAAACCGACAGCAGCAGTATATATCGCAATTGAGAATCAGCAAATTTAGCAGAGTTAAACCGATTGAAGATTTGAAACTTCTTGAAACTGCGCCAATTCGCTAGGTGCAACCGTTCCCCCTTGAGTAATAATACCTGTAATAAGCGAAGCGGGCGTTAGATCAAAAGCAGGATTATAGCATTCTACTTCTAAAGGAGAAATGAGAGTTTCACCGATTTGAGTAATTTCAGAGGGATCGCGCTGTTCAATCGTAATAGCATTGCCGTTGGGTAAGGAAAAGTCAATTGTAGAAAGTGAGGCTGCAACAAAAAAAGGAATGTCATGGGCTCTCGCAAGAATGGCAAGGGAATAAGTGCCGATTTTATTAGCTGTATCGCCATTAGCTGCAATGCGATCTGCCCCGACAACGACTGCATCAATCATTCCCTGCTGCATACAGTGACCTGCCATGTTATCGCTAATGAGCGTAACAGGAATCTGTTCTTGTAGGCATTCCCAAGCGGTTAATTTGGCACCTTGTAGCCGTGGACGGGTTTCACAGGCATAGACTCTCGCTAAACGGTTGTTACGGTGTGCCGAACGAATCACTCCTAGCGCTGTACCATACCCGGCAGTGGCTAAGGCGCCAGTATTGCAATAAGTTAAAACGGTTAATTGCCGGGGCGTGTTAGGCAGTGCTTGCAGGCCGTTTTCTCCGATCGCGCAACAAGTATCAAAGTCTTGTTGGTGAATTGTTTGAGCCGTTTTTAGCAGATTGGCTTTAATGTCTTCCACAGTGCCTGCCGTCTCTTGAGCGGTTTTCATCATCCGCGCGATCGCCCAAAACAAATTTACAGCAGTGGGACGGGTGTTCCGCAACCGTTCTGCAACCTGTTCTAATTGATGTAGAAATTCCGTTTTGTCTTGGGTTTGAATTTCTGTTGCCCCTAAATACAATCCGTAAGCAGCAGCAATGCCAATTGCGGGGGCACCGCGTACCATCATTTGAATAATAGCATTAGCCATTGCTTCACTATTGCGAATGGTAACCATCGTATATTCTGCCGGTAAACGTCGTTGATCAATTAACTCCACTCGATCAGTTTTCCAAATAATAGGTTGAACTTGGCTATGATTATGTTGCATTTCCATTCTTTCTGCTTAAGGTATTTAGCACTACCAGTAGAATGTTGGAACAAAAGAAAAACTTAAGGAATAACGACCTGTCCAGCAGTAAACTTGAAACACGCTCGCTGCAATCTTTAACCCCGTAAGGAGGGTAAATCTTGTTCTGAGGGCACAAAACGTAAAGCAAGACCGTTATTACAATAACGCTTGCCAGTGGGTTCGGGACCATCGTTAAAAACGTGACCTTGATGGCCGCCGCAACGATGGCAATGATACTCTATGCGTTTGTAAAGCAGTTTATAATCATCTTTAGTGCTAATGTGGCTGGCATCAATCGGTTGGTAAAAACTCGGCCAACCTGTTCCGCTATCAAACTTCGCATCTGATGAAAACAAAGGTAAAAAACATGCAGCACAAATATAAATGCCTTCTCGTTTTTCATCAGTTAAAGGACTAGAACCGGCTGGTTCAGTTTGTTCCTCAAACAAAATTTGATAGCGTTCCGGCAACAATATATTTTTCCATTCTTCTTTACGTTGTTCCAATTCAGAAACATTAGCGGCACTATTGCTTCTGGTGTTCCAAACACCAAATAAAATTGGCGGTATGCTGGCAATTCCCAGCCATTTTAAAATTTGCCGTCGTTGCATCGTTTTTCCTGATCTATCTCCGGATTTCTAACTTGCCATAAACTTTGATTGCCGTTTTGCTGAGTGCGAATGAGCCGAAAGCCACAATACTGCACTTCCGGTTTTCCGGCTAAGCTCAAGGGAGCGCGAGCAATATTAAAGATTAATTAGCTCTTTTTGCTTTGAAACTGGAACGATCTCCCAAATGGAACTTAATGAATCCTTCGACTTCATTCTGGCCGTTTAACTCAAGCCACCCGCTGCCCATTGCTTCATCCATTTCATCTTGTCCTTCCCAAGTAAAGGAAAAACGTTCCTTGTTGTCCAACGATTCAATATAACCGTCAAGATAACCGGTAACCAATCCAAACTGAAAATTCCCCAAGTTGTCGGATCGAATTTCGATATAGGCTTGAGTTTCCATATTGAAATAGTCTTCATCCCACATCGACATCTCATAAATGTGCCATGTTCCAACCAAAGGATGATTGGTTTCTGCTTGTTTCGATTTTGCCATGCTCATGATCAACTCCAATAAGCGATGTCTTCATCGTAGATAATCGAGCGCGCCTTAATCTAAGTTTCCGTATCGTCTTGTAAATGCCGAGGCAGTTGCTTGATCATCTCCCCAGTAGCAATCAAAGCTTTTTTGGATGGCTTGAACTTGGAGACAAAAACGGAATCATTTGATACGAAAAGCTTCTAATTAAGTTGGTAGATTAATCTATGTTATTTGTCACGCTTATTCTAAATAACTCAGATTAATTTAAACATGATTTGCTAAACTCATAAGTTCTGCTATGTCTTCAAGTGAACGATCAACTTGGTTGAAAGCTTTAAATCATTTGAATATATCAGCCATTATCTTAAATTAGTTCAACAAGAAATTCGTATCGCATCCGGTTTCTTTACAGTCAGAGGCTGGAATTTAATCAGAAAATATACAACAAACAAATTTACTTATCTTCTTATTGGTATAGACGAACCAGGAGAAGAGCGCGCTCGATCGGCGCTGATTAATGAAATAATGAGAGAATTGGGCACCGGGCTTGACCGAGAACGAAGACAAGCTGCGCAAGCTCTTGTTGAAAAAATGGAAGCTGATCAATTTCGGTTGGTCGATGCAAGAGCAGCCAATCATCACGCCAAACTCTACATCATCGATCAAAAAGCAGCTCTCATTGCTTCCTCTAATTTGACCGGGCAAGGCTTAAAGGATCAAATTGAGGCCGGTTCTGTAATTAAGACAGCTCGCGAAATCAAAGCTCTAATCCAAAAATTTGATGATTATTTTGCCCAAGCTCAAGACCTAACTGCAGAACTATTAGCCGCCCTAAAAAATTGGTTGCAGTTAAGAACGCCTTGGGAAATTTATCTCAAAACCATGTTGGCTTTTGAGAATATCAAACCGCCGGAAAGCAACTACAGCAAACTGCCGGTTTCTTATCAAATCGATATGATTGCTCAAACTTTGCGACAACTTAAAGAATTTAACGGATCTATGTTAGTTGCTTCCACCGGATTGGGAAAAACGGTTGTCGCTATTCATGTTGCACTTCGGCTTCGCGATGAACAATTAATTGACAATGTAATTATTTTTGGTCCTAAGGCAGTTCAAAAAAATTGGGAAAGTGAACTATTGCAAGCTGGTCTGTCCGGTCGATTTCTTGTCAGACAAAATTTAGATCAACCCAACTCTTCTAATTATCGTATTTTCGAAGAACTGGAAACGATAAAGGCCTTGGCTAAAACCCAAAATCTTCTAATTATTATTGATGAAAGTCAACAATTAAGAAATCGTCATCAAAAAAAGTTCTCAAATCAGAAAAAGAATTTAAGGGAAAGACGCGCCTTTCAGCGATTGCGAGAGCTTGATCGGTTCGGGAAGGTCAAAGTTCTTCTATTAACCGGTTCTCCTTATGCTAAAGAAATTGAAAATTTAAATAATCAACTGTTTCTATTGCCGCACACCGCTCCCGCTAATGCTTTGTTTCCAAATTTGATTGATGATGCCCACGCCTGGAAAATCAATAATACAGAGCAATTTCTCAACCTTCCAGTTACCAGTCAACTGACCACTCCCTACGTAGCTAAATATTATGGGCATTCTAATGAGGATGGCGATATATATATTCAACTTCAGGAACGTTCCTTCTATCTTCCTAAAGTAATTTTACATACAGTAACGTTTCCATTAATGCTGGAAGAAGAATTATCAGAGGCGATCAAAAAAGGATACTTTAATTTTAAACCTGGTACTTCCGGTTATCCAAAGTGGTGTGTTAGGTTAGTCCAAATTACTTGGGCGAGTTCCCCCTTAGTGCTCCAAGAAGTTTTACAGTCTGTCATAGATACGCCAGGCGGAAAAAAATCATATAAGTTAGATCAAGATGTTTTTCTATTTTCTCGTGCAGAAAGGCAAAACGCTCTCAAGCCAATTATTGCACTAATTAAGCAAAAACAAGGAAAACAGGACATTAAATTAAACGCATTATTATCGCTAATTAATCAAACCAGAGAAAATCGAGAAAAAATCATCATTTTTTGTGAAAGACATGCTACAGCGGTTTATTTATATGAATCCCTAAGCAAATTGCTTCCGACTTTTCAAGTCGTTTGTACCAGCGAGAGAGTAACAAATCAAAATCAATACCAACTAAAAAAATCAGCAAAAGTGGATATTTTAATCAAGGAATTTGCGCCGATTGCCAATCAAAACCAACCGAAATCTAAAAATCAGATTGATATTTTTATTTCCACTGATGCTTATGGCGTGGGCGTTAATATGCAAGATGCTTCCATTGTGATTAATTACGATCTCGACTGGACGCCCATTAATTTAGTGCAACGGGCTGGACGTATTCTCCGTTTTTGGCATTCCCCTCGTACGGTCAAAATTTATACCTTTGTCCCCACTTTGACTTCAAGTACAAGCGATGCCATGGAGATAAAGTCTAATTCCATTCAAGTTCAGAAGCGATGGGAAAATTTAATGGTCCGTCATGGAGAGTCTGAAAAAATAATTGATTTACCGGTTTTGACAACGGATGAAACGCAAGAAATTGATTTGCCGGAACTTGCTTCTCAAGTAAAGATTCAATCAGGTCAACTTAATTTAGATGCTTTAGCTGATGTCAATATTTCTCCTTTTTATCAACATACCGCCCAACTACAACTCAATCGAGCTTATGCCGAAACGATTCCTGATGATATTTTAAGTGCCAAAACAATTTCTGAATCCTGTCCCTGTCTTTATCTCCTCTTGCTTTATCATCAAAAATATTATGCTATTCTCTATTATCCGGAAACGGAAGAATTAGTCGAACCTAACTTAGTGGCATTGCTAGATTTAATTGAGTGTAGCGAAGCAACGGAAACAGCTAACGTAGATCCTGATTTCATTGAAGCTTTAAGCGATACCAGTATTCAAGCTTGGTGTCATCAACACGATATTTTTCCGGAACAAATCCAAAGAATTTGCACTCTCTATCTGCAACCAGAAGCTACTCATAGCGATCTAAAAGCGTATTTAACAGAGGCTGCTATTTCCTTACGGTCTCGCCGGATGGAATGTCGCTAATTAGGGAATTGAAAGGCTTAATTGCTATCTATAAATCAATAAATTGACTGGCATCGTCATTGTCGTGAATGTAAGTATTGGTAATACTAATTGAGGAGT
>JBDGQV010000184.1:0-8949 GCA_042218725.1 Halothece sp.
ATAATTTGGAAGCATTTCCCCTTGGGAGATAAACTAAATTGTGCAAGATTATTCAACATGGGTAAAGACAGTGCGTAGAATTGTTATTGCCGGAAACTGGAAAATGCACAAAACACAAGCAGAATCTCTAGAGTTTCTGCAAAGTTTTCTGCCTCAATTGGAGAATACTTCCGAAGACAGAGAAGCCATTTTATGCGCTCCCTATACTGATTTAGGAGTAATGTCCAAAAATTTACATGGCACTCGCGTTCGTCTAGGGTCACAGAATGTGCATTGGGAAGAATCAGGGGCATTTACTGGGGAAATTTCCCCGGCGATGCTGACAGAAGTGGGCGTTACCTATGCCGTTGTTGGACACAGCGAACGTCGCCAATATTTCGGAGAAACTGATGAAACGGTTAATTTACGGGCTCGTGCCGCTCAACAAGCGGGATTAACTCCGATTTTGTGTGTGGGGGAAAGTAAACAACAACGAGATGCTGGTCAAACGGAAACGATTATTGCTGACCAACTTAAAGCTGATTTGGTTGGGGTTGATCTATCTCGTTTAGTCATTGCTTACGAACCGATTTGGGCAATTGGTACCGGCGATACTTGTGATGCCAAAGAAGCCAACCGGGTTATTGGTTTCATTCGCTCTCAATTGACCAGTGGCGATGTTCCCATTCAATACGGCGGTTCTGTGAAAACGTCCAACATTGATGAGATTATGGCGCAACCGGAAATTGATGGTGTCTTAGTTGGCGGGGCAAGTTTAGATCCCGAAGGATTTGCCCGAATTGTCAATTATCAGTCCGCTTAAGTTTGGTGAGAGGATGATTGTCCCAACCCCCCTGCGGAAGGGGGGAACAGTTATCAAAGAAATGATGAATCAGCAAGTGCAATCTTTAACCATTCGCAACCAATGCTTTGCTTGGGGACAACAAACTTATCTGATGGGCGTTCTCAATATTACCCCCGATAGCTTTAGCGATGGCGGAGATTATAATAATTTAGACGCAGCCTTGGATCGCGCTCAGGCCTTGGTCAATGGGGGCGCTACTCTACTAGATATTGGCGGACAATCCACTCGCCCAGGGGCAACTCCCATTTCTCCCGAAGCGGAATTAGAGCGAGTCATTCCCATTATTAAAACGATTCGCAAATCACTCAATGTTCCCATTTCCGTTGATACCACCCGAGCCATGATCGCGCAACAGGCAATTCGCGCTGGGGCAGACTTGGTCAATGATATTTCCGGGGGCACCTTTGATCCGGAAATGTTATCCAGCGTTGCTGAGTTAGAGGTGCCGATGATTCTCATGCACATTCGCGGCACCCCAGAAACCATGCAACAATTGACCGACTATGACGATTTAGTGGGAGAGATTCGACAGGTGTTAAGCGAGCGGATTGTCGCAGCGGAAAAAGCAGGGATCGCGCGATCGCGCTTAATCATTGACCCCGGCATTGGCTTTGGCAAAACCTATGACCAAAATCTGGAATTACTGCAACAACTCCATCAGTTTCAATCCCTCGGGGTTCCCCTGTTAGTCGGAACCTCCCGCAAACGTTTTATTGGCAAAATTATCAATCAAGATGATCCCAAACAACGGGTTTGGGGAACTGCTGCCACCTGTTGTGCCGCGATCGCGCAAGGGGCAGATATTCTAAGGGTTCACGATTTGCCCGAGATGTGGGAAGTGTCCCGAGTCGCCGATGCCATCTGGCGCTAGGTTAGCGTTTCTCCCTGTAAGTAAGCAATGGCTTGGTCAGTAGAAACTTGTGAAAACTTGGCGTAAAATCGACCCACACTGCCAAAGGGATCCGGCGTTTGCAAAATTAGAGCGCGATCGCAGATTTCCTGGAATTGTTCTTCAATTTCCGGCGGGGCAACGGGGGCAGCCACCCAAACTTGGGCGGGTTTTTGTTTCCGTAACGCTTCCACGGCTGTCATCATCGTCATCCCAGTGGCAATGCCATCATCGACAATAATGACAATGGCATTTTCCACAGAAGCTGCGGGACAATGGGGATTAAACTCTTCTTGTTGCGCGATCGCGCTCGCTAAGGCTTCTTCTCTGGCTTGTTCCAGTTCTTGCTCATTTTTGCGTTGAACATGAGGAGACTGTGCCCAAACTGTCGTTCCATCAGGCGTCACTGCCCCCAAAGCTAACTCGGTATTCGGCGGCAGGGAAATTTTCTTCGCCGCTAACACTTCCAAGGGACAGTCTAACTGTTGCGCAATGGGCACTGCCACAGGAATTCCTCCCCGAGGCAATGCGTATACGCTTACGGAAGATTCGATACCCGCTAGGGCAGTTGCCAAGGCTTGGGCTAATTCTTTTCCGGCGCTAAAGCGATCTTGATACAACGTTGTGTGCGACACGATTAATCATTCTTGCTAATCAGTTGTTGGTTGACCGTTTGCGAAGCATTTTGCAAGCCCCCATTCCGTTTTAATAAACCATACTCAATTCCTTCAACCACTGCTTGGTAAGAAGCATCCAGAATATTGGTGGAAACGCCGATAGTGGTCCAACGTTGCTTGCCATCGCTGGATTCGACTAAAACGCGGGTAATGGCATCAGTTCCGGCGGTACTATCTAAAATCCGGACTTTATAGTCTGTTAAGTGGAAATAAGCAATGTCGGGATAGAATTTCACTAAAGCTTTGCGCAACGCGGCATCCAAGGCAGAAACGGGGCCATTTCCTTCTGCGGCCTCTAAGATATCTTCGCCATTCACTCCCACCTTAATAGTTGCCACAGCATCGCTTAATAAGGCTTCCTCACCTCTCAACATATCGCAATTGACTTGAAAGCCTTTCAGTTGAAACATTTGCTGACGCTGTTCCAGCATTTCATAAACCAGCAATTCAAAACTGGCTTCGGCGACTTCAAACTGATAGCCTTGGTTTTCTAATTCCTTGGTGCGTTGCAGAATATCGCGACAGACGGAGTCTTGTTTATCTAAATGAATGCCAAAGGCTCGGGCTTTTGCCACAATATTGCTAATGCCAGCTTGATCGGAAATGACAATGCGCCGTTCATTGCCAATGACTTCTGGATTCAGATGTTCATAAGTGAGGGGATTTTGTTCCACTGCCGAAACGTGAATGCCTCCTTTATGGGCAAAGGCAGAATGTCCCACAAAAGGCGCATGGGTATCCGGGGCAAAATTGACAATTTCATTAATAATGTCGCTGGTGGGAGTGAGTTTCGCTAATTGTTCCGGTTCTAAACAGAAGTAATCCATTTTCAACTGCAGATTGGGAATCACCGAACAGAGATTGGCATTGCCGCAACGTTCCCCATAGCCATTCATTGTCCCTTGCACCATGGTTGCCCCATTTTCTACAGCCACCAAGGAACTGGCAACTGCCGTATCAGAATCATTATGGGTGTGGATGCCTAATTTTGGCGAACTGTCATCACTGGGATTAATGTTAAAGTGTTGGATCACCTTTTGCGCGATCGCGCTGACATCTTTCGGTAAGGTGCCGCCGTTGGTATCGCATAACACTAACCATTCTGCCCCTGCTTCCACCGCGGTTTCTAAGGTTTTCAGCGCATAGTCCGGGTTGTGTTGATACCCGTCAAACCAATGTTCCGCATCATAAATCACCCGTCGTCCTTGGGAACGCAGCAGCGCGATCGTGTCTCGAATCATCGCGCAATTTTCATCTAAGGTCGTTTTTAATCCTTCGGTAACGTGGAGATCCCAAGACTTCCCAAAAATTGTAACCCAACGGGTTCCCGCAGCTAAAATCGCCTGCAACATCGGGTCATTTTCTGCCGATTTATTGGGGCGACGGGTGGAACAAAACGCCACAACTTCTGCTTGAGATAGGGGTTCTTCCTTAAGTTGCCAGAAGAATTGGACATCTTTTGGATTCGCACCAGGCCATCCTCCTTCAATAAACGGAATCCCCAACTGATCTAACTTGTGGGCAATTTTTAACTTATCTTCTAAAGAAAGAGAGATGCCTTCCTGCTGAGAACCATCCCGCAGGGTAGTGTCATAAATCCAGACGCGATTCTGATTGGATGAACTCATTTTCAAATAAAAAACTTGCTTTAAATGTAGCTTTAATAACAGTTACTCATAGTTTCAAAGCCATTGTACCTTACCAACTGTCTTAACCAATCTCTGGATTGCACTCTCCTCTGTGTTGCGAGTCTCTGATTAATCCGGTTGTCATTTCTTGAGGAAGCGGCTGTCGTTGGCGAGTTTGGGGATTAATACAAACATGCTGAGTTTTCCCTTTCGCTAAAATCCGATCAGGTTCTGTTTCTGAGGTAAATTGATAGGCAATCACAAACTCATTATCAGAAACAAGTTGGGGAGTTAGCGTAATGATGACTAAATCTCCCCAAAAAATTGGACGCAAGCAATCTATTTCTCCATGAATAATCGGAATGGCAATTGTTCCTTGTCTAACCCATTTGGGAAGATCAATCCCTAAGTTAACTAGAACTTCTTCATAGGCGGTGTGACACATTGCCAATAAATGGGCAAAATAAACTACCCCTGCAGCATCGGTATCTGCTAAACGCACCCGATACGGAATCGAAAATTTATCTGTCATACCTTAAGGAAAAGCTTATTCAGGTTGATAAATTGTCGCCGATAACCCTTGTTGTTCCAGTCTTTGTTGCAATTGTTCCGCCTGAGACTGAGTATCAAAAGCGCCCACTTGCAACACTTGCCCCACATTGGGAAACTCTCGCAAGTAAGCATCGCCGACCAATCGACGAGTTTTTCGGTACTCGCTCTGAGTGGGATTTTCAATCATGACGCAGTAAAAGTTGCCATCGCAACTGGGTTTGACTTGAGAAGAAACTTCCTCTGCCGGTTCTGCTTCTACCAGGTTATCCGTATCAAGCTCAATAAATTCATCATTTGCTAAATTAGGACGATTCGGAATTTGAGAGGAAGATTCATCAGTTGCGTTGCTTTCTGGCGGTTGGGATGCAGTTTGAGAAGTTTGGCCCTTTGATTGAGAGTTGGAAGAAGCAGAGTTGCTGAGACGAGTTTGTCCCAAATTAATCATCATCATACTCAAAAGCGTTCCTGAAAGTAGAAAAATTAAAATCCCTGCTACTCCTAGGGGAGTGAATAAATAATGACGCCAAGAGGTTGCATTTTTGTCTTGAGGTGATTCAGAAGTAGTTGAGTCTTGAGTTGTAGCATCTTCAGTTTCGTTAACTCCTCGCAATAATTCTTCTGAGGAAGCAAGATAATCTTGAATAAGTTCTGCATCGATGTTTTCTTCTGTTGTTTGACTCGCAGGAGTAGATGCAGAATTGCCATAAGTTAAAGAAGCCGAAGAAACAGTTGAGGAAGAGTTGGATGGTGATTCTGGCGAGGTGTTGGCGATCTCTGATTGCGGTTGCTGAGATTGGCGAAATCGATTGATTTCTTCCTCTAAATCAACGTTGAGACTGCTAAGGGCTAATTGCAAATTGGGATGCAACGTTGTTTGGTTTTGTTGAGAACTCTCTGGAGACGCATTAGGATTCATAGGGATTTAAAGCTAGGACTTTGATTCATTCTTTCATCAGCAATTGCTCATAGCGAATAGCGTTACGGTGATTAAATCCGGAATTATTATATTTCTTTTGACTGTTCTCAGCAATGATTTGTATCAATAAAAAAGAGATACAGCTAACCTTTTTTTATTCTAAAATCTAATTCTCTAGTTGGAGTGAGCGCAAATTAGCCCCAGTTGATGAGATTTCTGATTTTCGTGATCAACAAGAAACGTTTTTGATTGAGTATAAAGACCAGAGTAATGTTACTTAATTTTCTAGAATTTCTTGAGTCTTTTTAGTAATTATTTCTGTTTATAAAGCAAATATAAAGAAAAACTAAAATTAAATTTCGTTTTCGGGATCACTAAAAGAAGGCTCTATAAGAGTTTGAGGGGATCAAGAAAAAACACAGAGGAATCGATAATAAAAGTATGAGATTTAAGATGAAAGTAGATTGAGTTCAGGAAAACGCCATGAGAACCCATAATGATTTACCCTCTGCTTGTAGACACTGTCGACATTACTCTCCCCAAGGACGTAGAGGCGGCATGTGTCAAAAACTAAGTGCTCCGGTTCAAGGAAATTGGCAAGCCTGTTCCTTAGCAAATTATCCCTTTTTACCCACTTGGGAAACGTTGGAAGCAATTACTTTATGGGAAAATTCCAATTTCCAAGAGAGAAAAATTGCGAACACAACAAGTTCTCAATCGGAAGTTAAGTTAAAACTCAAGGAGGAGCAACCAAACGAGTCGCAAACCGTTATTACTGTCTAATTTTCGAAAATTTAATAAAATCTTTACTTTAAAAAAACAATTTGATGCTATGTTCTTATCAAAAAAGGAGAGTTGCTCAGTATGCGGTTTTTGATTGCTAATGAGGAAATGGCCCCAGGGCGACTCTGCTTAAAGATTCCCAAAATCATTTAAAGTTTCACACCAAGCATGAGGAAAGTGTTTAGCGATTCCTGGAATCCCTAATCTTTCCTTGATCGCTCATTGGAGGTTACTGCTCCCCTCAATTCTGGATATTGGGGGGATAATCAAATGATTATTCGTTAATTTCTATTCCACTTTCATAGGTCCAAAATAAATTTAGGAAGCCAACGCTTTCTGCACTATAAGTGGGAAACTCCTTGCCTAAGGAAAACTGTGTTTCATAGATGCTAAATAAAATATAGTTATGTCGTTGGGTTGATAAGTTAACCGCTGATTCCAGGTAAGGTTGACTGGTTTGGATGAAATGATGGCATTGTTGTTGTAAAAACTCTCCAAAGGCTTGAGTGCAAACGTTTTCTTGAAGATATTCTCTCAGTTGTCGGGAGGCATAGCTTTGATAAGCCTGACGATTGGGATTGGTAAAAGCCAGCGTCGTTCCCACTACAAAAACGCCACAAATGCCAATGAGGGTGCTAGCTTGCCAAGGTTGCAGCTTAAAAGTCATGGATCAACAAACTAAATTTGATTGATTGTGGTTCTAATTATGAATCAAGTCGATTAGATTGTCCCTAATCCAGTAGTAGCCTTTGAAAAAGTAACACCTAGCCCAATTGGTCACTTGCGGTCTTTATTGGGCAATATCCCCCCGAAGAGGGGGAATTGAAATTATTCAATCCAATTTTTAGCCCGTTCTACTGCTTTTTGCCACATTAGAAAGCGATCTTGGGTTTTTTGATGATTTTTGCTGGGAATAAAACTCCGATCGCGCCGCCGCTTTTCAATCAAAGTATCATAATCATCCCAGAAACCAACTGCTAAGCCGGCACCAAATGCCGCGCCTTGCGCTGTCGCATCGAGAATTGCAGGGCGTTCCACGGGAATCCCCAACACATCCGCTTGAAACTCCATCAAGAAATTATTTTGGGAAGCCCCGCCATCAACTTTTAAAAGAGAAATGGAAGTGTCGCTATCTTTGTTCATGGCATCCACTACTTCCTTCACCTGAAATGCAATGGATTCTAACACCGAGCGCACCATATGTTCTCGTTGTACGCCGCCAGTAATTCCAACAAAAGCGCCTCTGGCATTCATATCCCAATGGGGTGCCCCTAAGCCGCTCAATGCTGGCACAAAATAAACCCCATCAGTATCGTTAACCTGGCGAGCTAAGGATTCCGTTTCCGGTGCCGATTTAATCAGTTTCAAGCCATCCCGCAACCATTGGATGCAAGCCCCAGTAGTGAAAATTGCCCCTTCTAAGGCGTAATTGGTCGTTGGGTTGCCGCCGTTGGCTTCACTCCAGGCAATTGTGGAAAGAAGCTGATTGCGCGATCGCGTTAATTCTTGCCCGCTTTGGGAAATCAGGAAGGATCCGGTTCCATAGGTACATTTCAACATGCCCTTCTGATTGCAGCCATGGGCAAACAAGGCCGCTTGTTGATCCCCAAATATGGCCCGAATTGGAATTTCTGTCCCTAAAATTTCCTCATCGATATTTCCAAAATCTCCTAAACTGGGATGAATCTCAGGCATCAAACGGGGAGGAATGCTAAATAAATCTAACAATTCGGGATCCCAGTTGTGAGTTCCCAAATTCATCAACATTGTCCGACTGGCATTGCTATGATCAGTCGCATGAACCCGTCTTCCGGTTAGATTCCACAGAATCCAAGTATCAATGGTTCCCGCCAGTACATTATCTAAATTTACTTCTGGGCGATTCTGTTTCACCCAATCTAATAACCACGCCAGTTTACTAGCAGAAAAATAAGCATCTAAGACTAAACCCGTACTGTTTTGAATTTTCTCAGCATACCCTTTTTGCGATAACTCTCGACATTTTTGGGCAGTGCGTCGATCTTGCCAAACAATGGCGTTATGTAAGGGTTGTCCTGTTGTTTTATCCCAAAGCAAACAGGTTTCTCGTTGCACAGTTAACCCAGCAGCCGCAATTTCTTGAGGAGAGATACCGGTACTTCTCAATACCTGTTCCATACAGCTGCGGGTATCATGCCAAATTTCATTGGGATCATGTTCTAACCAACCCGGTTGGGGATAATACTGGGTTAATTCCCCATAAGATTGTCCTACCACTTCTCCGTTGCGATCAAAGAGAATGGCGCGATTTCCGGTTGTTCCTAAATCTAGGGCGAGAACGTATTTTTGCTTATTATCCACGGTTATCTCGATGATTTTCAACTGTATTTTAGTTTACCATTGCTGTTAAAAAGAATTTTTATAAAACTTAATTTTTAACGAGTAAATAGTCATTCGGAAATCACTCTTAACAAGGAGATACAAACATACTTAGTTATATAAAAATACGATATATTAGAAGTGTAGAAACGATTTAAAAATTATTGATTTCTAAATTAATTGTTGTTTTCTGGAGGAAAAGATTATGACTTTACGTCGTTGGCAACCTTTTCGGGAACTCGATGATTGGCAACAAGAAATGAGTCGAGCATTAGAGAATATCGCTTATAATTTTCCTAATC
>JBDGQV010000185.1:0-2282 GCA_042218725.1 Halothece sp.
CGGATCAACCTCAGCTATGAATTCTCTGCTGTAAGGCTCATATTCTGTGTTTTGCAGTTCCTTCGCTTTCTCCTTAAGCTGTTCCTTCCCATGGCATCCTTCCGGCTTCGTTTCTTTGTTCCGATAATCATCTCCTACTTTTTAATAACTTTAACTATCATCACAATCAAATTTTTTTCGAATGAGTTCTCGCCGTTTTTCGCGATAGCTTTGCTTGTAAGCAACATTTTGCGGGAGTTCTTTTAGCAGTTCTTGATATTCAACAGCTATGGGGAGTAAGTGTTTCATGGCGTTTTCCGATTATGGGTTAAAAATTTCGGGTTAGTTGCTTAAGAACTCGATTCATCACCGTTGATAAAGAAAAGATTCGAAAAATGATGATAACTTTTCTTATCATTTATGAGAAAATTTTTTACGGGTTTTTTGTGTCGGTTGTTGTTTCACCTTCTGAAGCAGTATTTCAAGGGCTTCTTCTGGAGTTTGGTCTATGCTTTGATACCCAGCCCTCTGACACCACTTTTTAACCCTAGTTCCTCGCAGGTTTTCCCCGATGCGTTTAAGTTCAACCTGCAGTTCAACTAATATCTGAGTGTAATCTTTCATCGCATTGATTTGATGATGTTGCCGGTATTGAGAGAATAAAGTTTGCTTTCTCCTTGTGGGAGCATCTTGTTAGGAACTTTGGCGTAACTTTCGTACAAGTTGGAGAACTCCTTTTTCAGCCATGTCTCTTGCTTTTCGGTCATCAGACCCAATTTTTTAATCCCACCGATTCCTCTTATCGCATGTTTGGCGGTGGCAGAAAGGGTTTTTGCCTCGCTAAGTTTTTCAATTCCCCGACTGGCAACTCGCTTGGCTTCTTCCCATTCTTCCTGCGCGATCGCGCTATTTGTTCCTTTAACCAACTCGACCAGCTCTCTCCCGGTAGGCATAAACTTACATTCAAATAAAGCGCGGTTTACAGCTTCCTCTAATTCCTCAATGGTCAGCTCTTGGCTTAATCTTTCATGCCATACTTTTAGTTTCCGCCGTGAAAGTTGCTGGTTAAAGTTGTCCATCAATTCTTTGATTAGGTGCAGAAATTTTTCTTCTTCACTCGTCATACAACATCCCTCGCAGTTCTTCCAAGGTTTGATGTTCCTTGATTGTTTGATGGTTTATTCGTCTATCAGTGTAACACGGCAAAATTCCTTGTAAATACATTTCCAAATACTCTTGATCTTGAACTTTGGGCACTTGGTTCAATAAGCGTTCGGTGGATGCTGATGCAATTGATTCAGCTCGTCCTCTCGACATCTTAGGATTTGTCTTTTCGATATAGGCGGTTAATGCCCTCCAGAAGCTTCGTTGTTGCTCTTTTGGCAGTATTAATCGTTCGTTGTCAGAAGCGTCTCCTGTGAGCTGATTTTGACGTGTGACGCGAGTGTGGGTTTCCCGCGCATCGGAAAAGGCACCTTGAGGGTCTGCGGAAAATTTGCCTCGATCCGGATCTTGATTGTTTAAGGAATCAATGAAGTCGCGATTAACGGCTTGTGCCGATCCATTGCCGGTTGCTTGCTCTGGAATTTTTTGAACATTCAGCTGTTCTTGCGGGCGCGTCTCCCCGTGCGCGTAGTCTCTGGTAGTCTCTGCAGTATTCTCTGGAGTAATCTCTGTATATAGATGCTGCCTTCCCGTTGGGAGGTTCGGGAGATTCCCATCGGCAGCCTCGGGAGACTCCGATCGGGCAGGTGATGAGGTGACGGATCGGAGTTTGCCGGAATGACCATCTGGAGTTTCGCGAGATTCTGTAAATACTCGATCAAGGTCAGCGTCAACTAATTGGTTATTCCTAAAATAGTAAGTTTTTCCCTCTCTTTTATTGGTATATGAACAGTAATATTTGCCTTGAAAGGGGTCATCTTGTTCTTCGAAAGAGGTCTTCTTATTATATTTAACCCCTATATTTTTAAACGCTGTTCTAAACTCTTTCTCACTAAAGCCTAGTTCCTCCGTCCAGCTATCTCCTTGTTCATAAGCCGGATGGTTGCAGGGAGCGAGAAATTTGTAAAATCCCTGTCCAGTTTTATCGAACCAGTAATCCAGCTGTTGCATTAAAATCGCTGTTGATGCTGATGATACGCTTTCCAATTTTCTGAGCTCCTTAACATAGGGGATAATTTGTCTAGTTTTGCTGAGGATTTTATTGTTCATGATTTTTTCGTTTTACTATTGCAAAATTTCTTTTTTATTGATTTTTATTTATCGTAATCATTAAAATTTTTGCATTTATTTTTAGCGGC
>JBDGQV010000185.1:2382-4483 GCA_042218725.1 Halothece sp.
TTTTTTCGGTTTTTGAAAAGGGAAATAAAATTAGCCATGATTGCGGTTTTTAGTTGGAAACGATTTTAGATGCCGTTGTATCTGGTTATCAATTTATGTTTAAGCTAAATTGAAATTAATAATCAGTATTTTTGCATATTTTTTTTATGAGTATAGGCTTTCATTCGATCTGATTTCATAAGAAAAACCAGCTATCCAGTCAATTAAGGTTGGGTTTTCAAAGCTTCCGCATTAAGATTGATGCTCCTCATATAACCTTTCAATTGCAATTTCCAATGTTTCCGTTTTGGTTCTTCTGTTATTTTCAGCAATTTCCCCTACCATTTGCCAATGTTGAGGGCGAATATAAATTGTGGTTCGTTTCCGTTTTTTGGTATGACTCCGGTCTGCCATTCATTCTTAAATTTGATAGCTTAAACTATCATCATTTTATCGTAAAGATTGATGTTATCATAGGGGGTATTAATGTCTTTTTTGACTTGTCAAATGAATTATCAGGAGCGTAAAAAATTAGGTCAACTGATTAAGGAACTGCGAATCGAATCCGGATTGTCCCAGCGAGCTTTTGCGTCGCAGTATCTTGACTGTTCCTATGCAGCTTTGCGTTCTTGGGAAGAAGGCGAAAGTGTCCCCGGCATTGAAAACTTGGAGCGGATTGCAAAATTAAAGGGTTGGTCTATTGCTCAAATCCTTAATTATGTACGGGGAAATGAGTCTAAGCCAAGCATTGAGGTTTTGTTAGAACAAGCGAATTATCTAACGGATGAGGAGCGGCTGCAATTGGCGCGATTGCTGCTGAGTTCGGTGTCTGTTGAAACTTCTAAGAACTGATTTAGCCTACTTTCCCATTCATGCTGATAAGTGCCGATCTCATCTTCAAAAATTTGGCACTTATTAGGAGATAAGACGATAACGGCAATATTTCTGATCGCTGTTTGAAACAGCCAATTATACGCGATCGCGTAAGCCGTACACTGTAGAAACTTTTTCTTTATCCATGCTTTCCGCTTAATCTGCTTGCTGGTAGTAAAGTCAATAATGGTTGGCCGATCATCCCATTGGGCGTAAAGGTCGAGTGTTCCGGCATATCCGTCGGGATGCCATACAGGGAGTTCAACCGCGCGGGTATTCATCTTAAGGAGTTTCAGAATCGGTTTGGTTGAATTGCTTAAAAATTCAGTATCAGGTAAATGGTCGATTTCTCCCTTTAAGTATTGTTCAATCAAGCTGTGGGTCTCAGTTCCCCGTTGTTTGGCTTGGCTGGATTCGATGTCAGCTGTTCCCGGTCCATGCAGTTCCATTTTTTGTTGCCATTTCCGCAGGCGATCGCGCTCCTTTTTGCTGGCAGTGGCTTGTAAGATTGCTGTAACGCTAGGAAACTCTCCCATCGGTGTCGAGTAGCGTCTGATTCCTTGTTGGTCGGTGTAGGCTTTCAAAATCGTGTCTCCTGTTTCCCTTGGTAATATTGCAGTATTGATTCCATTCCTTGAATCTTTGAAATCAGCTTAAGGCCGGGTCATTTTTGATAGACCTTTTCCTCATTGCAATCTCGCGTTTCAGCCTCAGATGCAGGAAATCCCATCCCTCCATATTTCTTAGTTAGATCAGCTTGAGCAGTTTTTCCCAAAGGAACCAAGAATAAAGAATGTTTTGCTCTGGTTATCGCCACATACTGAATGTTCAATTCTTGCTGTTGTTGCCAAGCCATCATGTGCTTAGATTGAAATGGCAAATAGTTGCACCCGAGAATAAAGACTCTTTCCCCTTCATCTCCTTTTGAGCGGTGAATTGAAGAAAATACAATTGCCGGTCTGTTGTTATCGTTAAACAATGATCGAATACGCTTCTTGAACTCTTCTATCGGCAACTCTCCCCATTGATAATTAAAGTTCATCAAGCAATCTCTTTTGTCTTCAAGGATGTTCCCTTGCTCCTCCTTAAGTTCGTCTTTCAGTTTCAAGGCTCTTTCTGTTAGCTTTTGATTGCATTGTTGCCAGTTAAAGTATGTTACTCCTCCTTTGTCTTGGGTAAATTGGTTAGCTAGGTTTGCAAGTTCTCCCCCAATTTCTCTGCCTCGGATTGTCGCCTTGAATCCTTCATT
>JBDGQV010000186.1:0-42319 GCA_042218725.1 Halothece sp.
ACTAATGTTACCGTCCTAGAAGGACGGGGCTTGAATCCTGCTATTATCGGTCAATTCACTGTGGAGGATGGTGACAGTATCCCTATGGCTTTTGGCTATGGGGAACTTCCTATTAGAAATTTTCAATGGTGAAATTGACAAAATTAGACAGAATTTGCAGTCCAATATGAGATGACTTTTCGGGATGGAACTGCACTGCCATTAGATGATCTTGCGCGATCGCGCTAGTGACGGTTTGACTGCCATGAGTCACCATCGCGGCCGAAACATTAGCATCGCTGGGATCAACATAATAAGAATGAACAAAGTAAACCATGGGATTTTCCGGTAAATCGCGCCACAGCGGATGATCCCGTTGCGTTAATTCCAAGTGATTCCAACCCATGTGGGGGATGGTTAAATTGGGTTCGGATTGAAACTGACGCACGGTTCCGGGAATCACCCCTAATCCCGTTTCTACGCCTTCCTCGGAATTGTCAAATAACACTTGCAGCCCCAGACAAATGCCTAAAAACGGTTTTCCTTGCGCGATCGCGCCCTGAAGCGGTTCAATCAATTCCCGTTCCCGCAAATGTTTAATGGCAGGATCAAAGGCGCCATCTCCCGGAATCACTACCGCATCAGCATCAGCAATGATCTGCGCAGAATCGGTGATTTTAACAGTGGCACCCACTTTTTCCAATCCTTTCGCCGCTGAGTGCAGGTTTCCCATATCATAATCAATTAGTGCAATTAATGGCATCTTTTAATAAGTCCTCCTGACGAATCGTAAATATCGTCAATTATTCCATGCGTACTCTGGTTTCTTTATTAACATCAGCCCCACTGCTTTTTGCTGCTTCCCCTGTTCTCAGCAATCCGCAACTGATTGCCCAACAATCTGTGAAGCCTCTTCCAGGCGAATTAAATGACATTCCCGTTTTTAATAGTAACAGTCCCGAATTAGTTCAAGGAGAAGGGATTTTACTCTCCACCTTTCCGCCAGGTAACAAAGCCTCTCCTAATGCCCATCTAAATTTTCCCTTGCAAGGGCGGTTTGATATTTTTGCCCATCATGTAGCGAAACCGCCTGAACCTGGCGATTTAAGGACGCTCTATTTAGGAATTTTACTTCACAATCCTACTTCAGAAAGGGTCACTGTTGATGTTCTCTCTGGGGCGAGTTATCTCAGTCAGCCTGATGCGCCGTTTATTGACCTGCCGCAGCAAGTGCCCAATCCGGCGGGAAATGTTTATGCAGGGCCCGGCAGTCGGGTAATGAATGATATTCTTCGAGATAAACGGCAGTCCATTTTTCCGTCGCAACTTACAATTCCACCGCAGACTAGCCGGTTATTGCTCAATGCCCCCATTCCGGTACGTACCTTGGAACCGCCTTTGAACGGACGCTCGACTTATGTTCGCTTGCGCAGCGACGGCAAAGTTTATGTTGCCAGCTTAGCGCAGTATGCCCCAAAAACCTCAAGCGGCAGGGAACGCTCTCCCACTTTATCCGAGTGGAAAGCCTTGCTGAAACAGCAAAATTTAGTCACTCCCAGAGATAAAGCGCCGACCCCGCCCGATAGTGGCCAACCGATTGTTTATGGGCGTGTTGCAGGGATATCCCGCGGTTCCCGATGGGAAACAACGGTAGATGTCACACTTCCGGCGCCAGGGAAAGCCGTTGCTTATGGCATTAGTACGTTATTGGGCGGACGGTTGGGAACGGAACAAGTGCAAAGTGCGCCGATGTTAGTCCGTTATCCCGACACAGCTTATCAAGCCCATGGCAATTATGGCGTGGAATATGATTTAACCTTTCAATTACAAAATACTAGTGCGCGATCGCGCGAAGTAACACTGACCTTTGATACCCCAATTAAACAAGATGAATTAAACAAGGGATTACAGTTTCTCGATTCTCCTTCCTCCCAAGTATTCTTTCGCGGCACTGTCAAAGTGGCTTATGAAACCCCAGCAGGAAAACAACAAACGCGTTATTTTCATTTGGTACAACATCGCGGTGAACGGGGAGAACCGCTAGTAAATTTAACTATACCGCCAAACCAACAACGTGAGGTAACGGTGCAATTTCGATATCCCCCTGATGCAACGCCGCCGCAAGTTTTGACGATTCACAGCCAAGAGTAATGAAGTTATGAAAGTGATTGGTTTAATGAGCGGCACTTCCGTTGATGGGGTTGATGCTGCGTTAGTCGATATTACCGGACAACGAGAGAATATTCAGGTCACCTTATTAGCCGGGGAAACCTATCCCTATCCAGAACAGTTGCAAGCTGACATTTTAGCGGTTTGTGGCGGAAAAGGATTGACAATGGCTGAATTTTGTGAAATTGACGACGCGATCGCGCAGTATTTTGCCCAATGTGCCCAAAGGTTGCAACAGACTAGTAACATCACTGCCGAACTCATTGGGTCTCATGGTCAAACCGTGTTCCATCGCCCGCCGCAAGATTCCCTGGGCTACAGTGTTCAATTGGGACGTGGCGCCATGATTGCCCATTTGACTCAACAGCCTACGGTCAGCAACTTTCGCGCCGCCGATATTGCCCAAGGCGGACAAGGAGCGCCCTTAGTGCCCAAAGTGGATGCTTCTCTGCTCGCTCATCCTCAGTTTAGCCGCTGTGTGCAAAATATTGGCGGAATTAGCAACGTTACCTATCTGCCGCCCCGCAACCAACCCGATTGGGAAACGAACGTCTGTGGCTGGGATAATGGTCCTGGCAATAGTTTACTGGATTTAGCCGTGCAACGTCTGACTAATGGGGAACAACGGTATGATGAAGACGGACAATGGGCAAGCCAGGGAACCCCGCATCAGGAATTAGTGCAACAATGGCTGCAAGAACCGTTTTTCCAGCAACCCCCGCCTAAATCCACCGGACGAGAACTATTTGGCAAAGCGTACCTGGATCGCGCTTGGGATCATGCACAACAGTATCGCCTTTCTTTTGCTGATTTTCTGGCCACGTTAACCGAATTAACGGTTTGCGCCATCCAACAAGACTATCAGCGATTTTTACCCAGTCTTCCCGAAGCGATTCTCTTGTGCGGCGGCGGCAGTCGGAATCATTATCTGCGCCAGCGACTGCAACACTACTTCCCCCAGGTGACCATTCAATCAACCGATGAAGTGGGACTTGATAGCAATTTTAAAGAAGCGATCGCGTTTGCTGTGTTAGCCTATTGGCGTTACTGGGATCAGTTTCCCGGCAATCTCCCCCAAGTGACAGGGGCAAAACAAGCGACACTTCTTGGAGAAATTAATTGCCCTTAAAATTGGGAATCAGCATGAGAGAGAAAAACTGTTAAATTTAAAAAAGTAAAGATAATTATTCTCGGTATAATCATCGCGCTCAAACCATTATGTTATATAAATCGACAACCCGTCATATTCGGATTTATACGGCAGAAATTGAAAATAACGAGTTAGTGGAAAGCAATAACGTTCTCACGTTAGATGTTGATCCAGACAACGAATTTAACTGGACAGAGGAAACCCTCAACCAGGTTTATCGGAAATTTGATGAACTGGTGGAATCCTATAGCGGTGAAGACTTAACCGAATATAATCTGCGGCGGATTGGTTCTGATTTAGAACATTTTATCCGCAATCTTTTACTCAATGGGGAAATTAGCTATAACATGAATAGTCGGGTTCTCAACTACAGTATGGGTGTCCCGAAAGTGGAAAGTCCCGGTTCAGAAGAACAATATAAAGGCTAGTTTGCCAAAAGCATCTTCTTCTGCGTCCAGGTTTTCCTAACTGCATCAAAATAGATTCATTAATGGACGACTCGCGAAAACTTCTCCATTGTTCGCTTCCCCGTTGTCAAACGGCGAACAGTCTGAATCGCCAAGTTTGCTCTCGGTGCAAGACGCCGCTCATCAAACGATATCTCTGGGTGGCGGGAACTTCCCTTGACTCAGAATTGGTTCAAGACTTCCTTGCCAATCGTTATCTGGTGGTGAGTTCCAAGCTAGTGTTGGATACACAACCGGGGATTCCCCCTTACCTCCCGGATCAAATTCCGTCTTGGCTCAAGCCTTACTTAAAATTAAG
Source organism: Halothece sp. (assembly GCA_042218725.1). Lineage (GTDB taxonomy): Bacteria > Cyanobacteriota > Cyanobacteriia > Cyanobacteriales > Rubidibacteraceae > Halothece. The sequence continues at coordinate 4,064 of JBDGQV010000186.1, forward strand.
TCCCTATCGCCTGCATATTCCCAAAGTATATGGCGTGATTTCCGGGCAAGATTCCGAGGTTTGGCTGCTGGAATACGAAAATTTTTCGTCTCAGGTACAAGCCCAACTCGCCCAAGGGGAATTTTTACCGCCTTTAAAGGAAGTTTGGCAACAGGCAACTGCCACTCGTCAATTAAATTGGCTTTGGCAAATTAGTCAGCTTTGGCAACCCCTACAAGTGCAAGGAGTAGCGGCAACGTTGACTAATCCGGCGTTAGTTCGGGTCAATGGCGGAATCATTCAGTTGCAAGAATTGGCAGTTGATGAAACAGAAGTCACCTTAAAAGACCTAGGAAAGTTGTGGTCAACTTGGCTCCGGGAATCACAACCGGATACTCGCGCTTTTTTGGAACAACTCTGTCATCGTTTGACCACAGGCGAGTTAGACAGCAGTGAGGAGTTAGCATATCACCTAGAAGAAGGGCTAGCGACAATGGCGCGATCGCAATCGCGATCCTATCAAATTGCTACTGCTTCGGATGCCGGTCCCAGTCGCTCTCATAATGAAGATGCGTATTATCAACAAGAAGATCCCTTGCATCCCACTTCTCATCAAACTGCCCTCGCGATCGTTTGTGATGGGGTTGGGGGACATTATGGGGGCGAAGTTGCCTCTAACCTGGTGATTGAGAATTTACATCAAGAACTGAAAAAGAATCTGCAACAAACTAGCAATTCTCGGATTTTAACGGAACAAATTGAAGAAGCGGTAAGCTCGGTTAACAATTTAATTTGTCAGGAAAATGACGCCAGTCACCGCAAGGCGCAACAACGGATGGGTACCACTTTGGTGATGACTCTCGCCTACAATCATGAAATGTATGTTACTCATGTGGGGGATTCTCGCGTTTATTTAATTACTCGCTGCGGCTGTTACCAACTGACATTAGATGACGATATGGCCTCGCGACAAACACGGCTAGGGCATATGTTATATCGAGAAGCCCTGCAACAACGTTCTGCCGGGGCATTAGTACAAGCATTAGGCATGAGCGGTTCTCATATCTTGCATCCCACCACGCAACGCTTGATCATTGATGAAGATTGCGTCTTTTTATTGTGTTCCGACGGTTTGAGCGACAATGGTTTGGTAGAACTGTATTGGGAAGAAGAAATTTTACCCATCTTAGACGACAAAACCGATTTGAATCGCGCGGCGCAACGATTGATTCACTTAGCCAATACGCTAAATGGCCATGATAATGTTACAGTTTCTTTAATCAAATGTGGGGTAGCGCCATCATCAGAGCAACCCTTAGCTCTTACGTTTTCTGAAGCAACTCCGGTAAAACCCGATGATCAGGAAGAACAAGATACTGCCTTGCCTCTACCAGTCAGGAAAAAACACAAAAGCGGCGTGGGCTTATTATTGTTGATTCTAGCGTTAATGATGGGGGGAATGACTCTTGCCTATTGGCATCTGCCAGGAGTTCGCCAAGCGTTTGATCAGTTCCACCGCACGGTTCAACAACAACTGCTTGAAGCGTCTCCCTAGATTTGGCCGTGGCAGTTAACGGAACGTTACAATTGTTGAAAATGGGTCTATTAGCCTCAATCAAGCCAAATGAGTGAATCGAGAAGTCGCATCTGTATTTTAGGGGGAGGATTTGGCGGGTTATACACCGCTCTGCGTCTGAATGAACTCCCCTGGGATAACCAACCCTTTCCTGAAATTACCTTAGTGGATCAGCGCGATCGCTTTTTATTTACGCCGCTTCTCTACGAACTGCTGACCGGGGAATTGCAAACTTGGGAAATTGCGCCCCCGTTTACGGAAGTTTTAGCCAACACCAAAATCAAATTTGTCCAGGGAACTGTAACTGGGATTGATGTTGCAAGGCAACAGGTTCAACTCGCCCAACAAGACTCCATAAGCTACGATTCCCTAGTCTTGGCGATGGGAGGAAGAACCCCCATGGAAATGGTTCCTGGGGCATCGGAATTTGCCTTTCCCTTCCACAGCTTGCAAGATGCTTATGCTTTAGAAGAAAAACTGCGTGAGTTAGAACAACGAAATCACGATAAAATTCGCATTGCTATTGTTGGCGGCGGCTATAGCGGCGTGGAAGTGGCTTGCAAACTGCGCGATCGCGTGGGAGAACGCGCCCGTATCCGGATTGTGGAACGCGGGGAGATGATCTTAAAGGCGTCTCCTGAGTTTAACCGCAAAACAGCGCAAAAAGCCCTAGAAGATCGCGAAGTCTGGATTGATACGGAAACAACCGTAGAAAACATTGCTGAGAATGAAATTACGCTTCTGTATAAAGGCAAAAGCGATACTCTCCCAGTTGATGTCGTCATTTGGACAGTGGGAACCACGGTGTCGGATTTGGTGAAAAATCTCGACTTACCGCACAATGAACAAGGAAAAATTCAAGTGGACTCGACGTTGCAAGTGACAAGAAATCCCGCAATTTTTGCGTTGGGAGATTTAGCAGTTTGTCGCGATGCTAGCGGTCAAGTCGTTCCGGCAACTGCCCAAGTTGCCTTTCAACAATCGGATTACTGTGCTTGGAATATCTGGGCATCCCTGACAGGACGGCCGTTGCTGCCTTTCAAATACTACAATCTAGGAGAAATGCTGGTGTTAGGCACCGATAATGCCAGCTTGACCTCAGAAGGGGTGAAGTTGGATGGCATGGCTGCCTACTTAGGGCGACGGCTTGCTTATCTCTCGCGAATGCCCACTCCAGAACATCAATTCACTGTCGGTTCCAATTGGGTTACTCAACCCTTATCCAAACTCTTTGCTTAGTGGTGGTTATGACACAACCCAAGGTGATTTTTTTCGACGCTGTAGGAACCTTGTTCGGCGTCAAAGGCAGTGTCGGTGAAGTTTATAGCGCGATCGCGCGCAGCTTTGGCGTTTTGGCAGATGCCCAAGAGGTGGATGCGGCATTTATTGAAGTGTTCAAGCGTGCCCCTTCTCCCACCTTTCCTGACGTTCCTGCCGAGGAGATTCCCCAAAAAGAATGGGAGTGGTGGTATGATGTGACAAAACAAACATTTCAGAACGTGGGAGTTGCCAACCACTTTTTAGACTTCAATGTGTTTTTTAAGCGTCTCTACAATCACTTTGCAACTGCCAGTCCCTGGGAAGTTTATCCCGATGTGATTCCTTGTTTGCAACGGTGGCGCGATCAAGAGATTCCCTTAGGCATTATTTCCAACTTTGATTCTCGTCTCTATCAAGTCTTAATCGCCCTAGATCTCAAACGCTTTTTTAGCACGATTACCATTTCCTCAGAAGTGGGTGCGGCCAAACCCGACCCCAAAATTTTCCACAGCGCGATCGCGCAATATGGTGTTCTTCCTGAACAAACTTGGCATATCGGCGACAGTCGCACCGAAGACTACGAAGCGGCAAAAGCAATGGGAATGCAGGGCTTTCTATTGAAGCGGAAAACCTCCTAAGCGACTCTCACTATTCATGAATAACAACCGGTGTTTTCATGGGAATCCATTCATAAATCTCTTCTGCTGCTGGAAGAGGGAGATTCACGCAACCGTGACTGACAGGCGTTCCGAATTGATGATGCCAATAAGCGCCATGGATCGCGTAACCTCGGTGATAATACATGACGTGAGGGACATTGGGTAAATTATAGTCCTCTCCCCGCATCCGGTCTTGAGGAAGTTTCCGTTGAATGGTGAAAATCCCTGTATGAGTTGGGGTATCAGGTTTTCCTGTGGAAACAATGGTCGTATAATTTTTGGTTCCGCCCTGCCAAGCGGTTAATGTTTGTTCAGAGAGATCAACTTCCAGCCAGCGTTGCTGTGATTGTTTCAGATTTGCCAATTTTTGAGCCAGTTCAGCAGGTAATGCAGAAACAACAGTTGTTTGCATGATCACTGGAATGGCAACGGCAATGCCTATCACTCGTGTCAGAAAACTAGCTAACGCAAATGGGTGAACTTTTTTCGCATTACGACTCACCTCGATTCATTTATCCTAATTCACTTTTCGCTTTTGTTGCTTGCAAGAATCGCTCCAATCTACTACAACCATAGTCATCCTAACTATTAAAAAAGCAGGTTGGATAAAGATATGATACCAACCTACTTATCAAACTAGGAGTGAGCCTGTTTTAGGAGGTTACAGCTTCCTCAGACCCGGATTCTGATGCTTGCGAATCCCCTTCAGTTAGCATTTCTCGGGGCAAGCGCTTGAAGGTTAACCGTTCATCGGCAACATCGGCAAACAGGGTATCGCCCTCGCTGTATTCGCCTCGCAGTAAAGCTTGGGCAATAGGCGTTTCGAGATAACGCTGAACAGCACGTTTGAGGGGACGTGCGCCATAAACCGGATCGTAGCCTACCTCGGCTAAGAAATCTAACGCCTCTTGGGAAAGTTTCAAGGACAGTTTTTGTTCGCTGAGACGTTCTTCCAGATACTGGGTTTGTAGCTTGACGATTTGCCGTAACTGTTCTTTTTGTAGGGCGTGGAAGATGATGATTTCATCGATGCGGTTCAGGAACTCCGGTCGGAAGTTTTCGCGCATGGCAGCCATCACGCGATTGCGCATTTCATCATAGCGCGAGTCATCCCCTGAAATATCGAGAATCAAGTCAGACCCGATGTTACTGGTCATGATAATGATAGTATTCTTGAAATCGACCACTCGCCCTTGGGAGTCAGTGAGACGGCCATCATCGAGAATTTGCAACATGATGTGGAAGACATCGGGATGGGCTTTTTCGATCTCATCAAAGAGGATCACCGAATAGGGACGACGACGAATGGGTTCGGTGAGTTGCCCTCCTTCTTCATGACCGACATAGCCCGGCGGGGCACCAATGAGACGGGACACGGAGTGTTTCTCCATGTATTCCGACATGTCCACTCGCACCAGCGCACTTTCAGTATCGAAGAGATTCGAGGCAAGGGCTTTGGCCAATTCGGTTTTACCCACGCCTGTGGGACCCAAGAAGATGAAGCTGGAAGTGGGACGGTTGGGATCCGATAAGCCGGCCCGTGACCGTTGGATCGCTTCAGAGACGGCACGAACTGCTTCTTCTTGTCCGACGACGCGTTCATGGAGTTCATCTTCGAGATGTAACAGTTTTTCTTTCTCGGACGCCATCAACTTGCTGATGGGGATGCCTGTCCACTTGGAGATTATTTCAGCAACGTCGGCTTCGGCAACTTCTTCTCGCAACAGGGTCCGACCGCTGCTTTGCATTTCTTCGAGTTTGTTTTCCGCTTCTTGCCGTTGCCGTTGCAGTTCGGTTAGACGGCCATACCGGAGTTCTGCAGCGCGATTGAGGTCATAATCCCGTTCGGCTTGTTGGATTTCGAGATTGACTTGGTCAATGGTTTCTTTGATACTCCGAATTTGGTCAATAATTTCTTTTTCCGACTGCCATTGGGCATTAAGTTGGTCTTGTTCTTCTTTGAGATCTGCCAGTTCTTTATCCAGAGTATCCAACCGTTCTTGGGAAGCTGTGTCCTCCTCTTTTTGCAAGGATAGGCGTTCCATTTCCAGTTGCAAGATTTTACGGTCAATCTCGTCGAGTTCCTCGGGCTTCGAGGTAATTTCCATTTTCAGTTTGGCAGCCGCCTCATCCACCAAATCAATGGCTTTGTCGGGAAGATAGCGATCGCTGATATAACGATCGGATAACATCGCAGCCGCAACCAGACAACGGTCGGAGATTTTAACGCCGTGATGAACTTCGTAGCGTTCTTTCAAACCGCGCAGGATGGAAATGGTATCCGTAACATTCGGTTCATCGATATAGACTTCTTGGAAACGTCGTTCTAACGCCGCGTCTTTTTCAATATGTTTGCGATACTCATCTAGGGTCGTTGCCCCAATACAACGCAATTCTCCTCGGGCAAGCATGGGTTTTAGCAAGTTGCCGGCATCCATGGCGCCTTGAGTTGCCCCGGCACCGACAACGGTATGAATCTCATCAATGAACATGATGATTTGCCCTTCAGAATCGGTGACTTCTTTCAGCACCGCTTTCAGGCGTTCTTCAAATTCACCGCGATATTTTGCCCCCGCCACCAATGCACCCATATCCAGGGCAATCAAGCGCCGATCGCGCAAGGATTCTGGGACATCACGGCTAACAATGCGTTGGGCTAAGCCTTCCACAATGGCGGTTTTACCCACACCCGGATCGCCAATTAGCACCGGATTGTTTTTGGTACGACGGGATAAAATTTGGACCGTTCGCCGAATTTCATCATCGCGTCCAATTACAGGGTCAAGTTTCCCTTGACGTGCCCATTCGGTTAAATCCCGTCCATATTTTTCCAAAGCTTCATATTTGCCTTCGGGATTTTGGTCAGTGACTTTTTGCGAACCGCGAATATCTTTAATCACGTCTTTCAGTTTGTTCTCATTTAGGCCAAATTCTTCATAAAGACTTTTGCCAAAGCGATCATCTTTAGCGAGTGCCAGGATCAGATGTTCAATGGAGATGTACTCATCTTCAAGGCTGGTGCGATAATTCTCAGCACGATCAAAGAGGGTATCCAAACTGCGGCCCAAGTAAATGGAACCGCCGGTATTGGAAATTTTCGGTTGTTTGGCAATATAATCGTCAACGCGCGATCGCATGCGTTCCACGCTGACATCAGCTTTACTAAAGATACTGCTGGCTAAGCCGTCTTGTTCCAGCAATGATTTTAATAAATGCTCGCTTTCAATTTGTTGTTGTTGGTTTTGTTTTGCAATTTCGGGAAGTCGTACAATTGCTTCCCAGGCTTTTTCGGTAAATTGATTGGGATTGGTTGGTTGCATAACAGTTACCTCCCTAACTGAAACTGGGGCTGTTATTTAACTTGTTGATTACTCACTTACTAACGATCTTAGTGAGTTTTGCGCGAATAATCCGGTTGAAACCCCTACTTCACAGGGGTGGTTTTCAACCATTCTGATAGTTTGGCCCATTAAAATAGAAATTAAAAAGCGTTATTTGAGGCGATATTAACCATGGGAGAGTTTTTTCAAAACGTTTCACGCTATCCTCGCTATTTAATCAGTTTTAGTTTAGGGATTTTCTTTGCCCTTTTTGAACGGTTGAAACCGCTTTTTAATCGTCCGGTTACGGCTACCGCTTTAATTGGCATTCTTGTTAGCGGCTTCTTTCTTCTGTTCTTTACCCTGAGAGGAATGTTGGGGTACACGACAATTTAAAATTGCACAGTGACCAGCGAAGTAATGATCAGTTATTTGTTATTATTTAACCTGGTTTTACTGTTCGTTGGTCACCGCCTTAATTACACGCGATTGGGATCAAGTTTAATTTCTTTTTTCGTAAAGGGTAAATCTTGATTAATGGCGTCAATTTCCGCTTGTTCCATTTCATTAATTTCATCAATGTAAGCATTTAAAATTTGGCTCATCCGCTGATGATAAAAACAATGCAAACTGTAATTCGGTTTGGCTACAAATCCCCGTCGGCGTTTATGACTGCCTCCGGCGCCGGGGTCAAACATTTGAATTCCTTGCGCGATCGCCCATTCAATGGGTTGATAATAACAGGCTTCAAAATGTAAACAATCAAACTCTTCAAAACAGCCCCAATAGCGGCCATAAAGGTTATCTCCTTTTCGGATACAAAATGATAACCCCACCGGACGAGGATTGTCTTCGGTATAAGCGGCAAAGACGACAACCCGCTTGGCATAATTGGGATATAATTCCTCAAAAAACTTACGGTTGAGGTATTTACTCATGCCAAAAAATTGATCGCAAGTATTGCTATAAAACTGATAAATTAATGGGAACATCCAATGGGGAATGTCTTCTCCGGCATGAACTTTCATTTGCAATCCTGCTTTTCCTACTTTTTTGCGTTCCCGTTTAATATTGCGGCGTTGATTGGCATTAAATAATTGGAGATAATCGTCAAAACTGTTTAAGTCGGAATTTTCCCAAATATAACTATGGTGTTGCCAAGCACGAAAGCCAAATTGTTCTAACATGGGCTTCCAATCAGGATCCACAAATAGGAAATGACAACCGGCTATCCCTTGCTGATCGCAAAATTCCTCGATCGCGTTTACCATCATTTTGGTGAGCATGGCTTCATCTTCATCCGGGGAAATCAAAAACCGATAGCCCACCGCTGGCGTAAAAGGGGTCATTCCTAGGAGTTTCGGATAGTATTCAACGCCCAACCGATAAGCCAGATTTGCCCATTGCTGGTCAAACACAAATTCCCCATAACTATGCCCTTTCAGGTATAACGGCGCGGCCGCGACTAATTGCTGATGATTCCAAATCGTTAAATGACAGGGTTGCCATCCGCGACGGGGAGTAACGCTGCCCGATTGTTCTAAATTGTGGAGCCACTCCCATTCTAAAAACGGTGTGGAAAGGGGTAAAGCTAACGCATCCCACTGGCTTGGAGACACATTTTGAATCTGCTCTTGCCAACGTACCGTGTATTCAGAAGAACCCATCTTGATTGCCCTAAATGCTATTGTTGCGTCTGGATCAATTTTAAGAACAACCAAGGGGGGATTGTCTGGCTGCTAACAACGCTGTCAGCAAGGAAATCACAATTTTCTCAAAAAAACTGATTTAAATGTTGAGATTAACGGTAAGCTATTATGAAGGTAACAAAATATTGCGAAATAGCATCCTTATGACCATTTCTTTTCAAAGTCTAGGACTCTCAGAAGCAAGAGCAAATCAGCTAGAGAAACTAGGCTTCGAGCAACCGACTGATGTCCAAACACAAGCGATTCCTGAAATTCTCAAGGGAAACGATGTTGTCGGTCAGTCTCAAACCGGAACCGGGAAAACCGCCGCGTTTTCGCTTCCGATTTTAGAACGCATTAATCCTGAAGAGAGTTTTGTCCAGGCTTTAATTTTGACGCCCACGCGAGAACTGGCGCAACAAGTGGCAAATGCCATTAAAGATTTTTCTTACGATCGCGAAGTGAGAGTTTTAACCGTCTGTGGGGGTCAATCCATTGAACGCCAAATTCAAAGCCTCAAACGAGGAACACAGATAGTTGTCGGAACTCCTGGGCGAATTATTGATTTACTCAATCGGAAAGCCCTCCGCTTACACACGTTGCAATATGTTGTCCTCGACGAAGCGGACGAAATGCTTAGCATGGGCTTTATTGACGATGTGCGGGAAATTCTGAGACAGGCCCCGGAACAACGGCAAACTGCTTGTTTTTCCGCAACGATGCCCAAACAGATCCAGGATTTGATTAACGAGTTCATGGATCAGCCGGTCAATTTACGAGTGGAACAGCCCAAAGGCACACCCAAACAAATTGATCAACGGGTTTATAAAGTGCCTCGGGGTTGGACAAAAGGGCAAGCGCTCAAGCCCATTTTAGCGGTAGAAAATCCGGAATCGGCGCTAATTTTTGTTCGGACAAAACGCACGGCCACGGAAATCACCCAAGAGTTGCAAACCGCCGGTTACAGTGTTGACGAATATCATGGCGATTTAAGCCAAGGTCAACGGGAACGGTTAGTCCATCGCTTTCGGAAAAGTCAAGTCCGTTTAGTGGTAGCTACCGATATTGCCGCTCGCGGCTTGGATGTGGAAAACCTCTCCCATGTCATTAACTTTGACTTGCCCGATAACGTCGAAACCTATATCCACCGCATCGGTAGAACCGGACGTGCTGGCAAAACCGGCATTGCCATTAGTTTAAGCCAATATCGCGATCGCAATACCCTCCGTCAAATTGAGCGGCGGTTGCGTCAACGGTTGAATATTCTTTCCATTCCCAACCGCACCGAAATTGAAGCCCAACGGTTGGAAAAACTGCGGGAAGAGTTGCACAGCAGCCTTGGGGGTGAACGGATGGCCTCTTTCCTTCCCCTAGTACGGGAATTGAGTGATGAATACGATGCTCACGCGATCGCGGCCGCTGCGTTACAAATGATCTACGATCAAAGTCGTCCTCAGTGGCTCGATGAAAACTGGCAAGATCCCCCCAGCGATCGGCCTAAGCCCAAACCTCGAAACAAAGGGAATTCCAAACCCTCGGTTCGGTCAACGAAAGCTTAACGGTTTCTTAATTTTTGTTCAATGTTAAGACCACATGTGCCCATATTTTATGGTAGATTGAGGGCAACAATATTCCAGGGATTAACCTACATAAGAAGGTCTTCGGACATCATAATGTAGGGGCCGCGTCCATACTAGGTTGGTTGATTGTCTAAAATAGCCGAAATGCAAGCTAACGCCAAACGGGACAAAGCGACCAACCTTACCGTTCATTTTGCGTTGAGTCTTGCGCCATTCCTTGGTAGTTGCGTAGCGAGTTGAAATCACATAAATAAAGGAACCCGTGACCACAAGAGTTTCGCCAGTTAGCCCTTACCAACCTCAAAATCGCGTCCAAGATCAGACAAGTTGGTCTGGTCTAATTGAAGCCTATCGTCCTTTTTTACCCATTGATGCCACAACGCCGGTGGTAACTCTCCTAGAAGGAAATACACCGCTTGTACCTGCCTATAGCCTCTCAGAACGTATTGGGCGGGGAGTGAGTGTTTATGTCAAATATGACGGTTTGAATCCTACCGGCAGCTTCAAAGACCGCGGCATGACCATGGCGATTTCAAAAGCCAAAGAAGCAGGGGCAAAAGCTGTAATTTGTGCCAGTACTGGCAATACCTCAGCCTCTGCATCTGCATATGCCGTGCGTGCTGGTTTGAAACCCTTTGTCCTTATTCCTGATGGCTATGTTGCCCTGGGTAAATTAGCGCAAGCCCTTCTCTACGGGGCAGAAGTGATTGCCATTGACGGCAACTTTGATGACTGCTTAAACCTAGTGAAAGGAATTGCCCAAGACTATCCGGTGACGCTGGTTAACTCTGTTAATCCCTATCGTCTAGAAGGGCAAAAAACCGCTGCGTTTGAAATTGTGGATCGTTTAGGAGATGCCCCAGACTGGCTTTGCATTCCTGTGGGCAATGCGGGGAATATCTCTGCGTATTGGATGGGCTTTTGTCAATATCATCAACAGAATAAATGTGAAAAACTGCCGCGAATGATGGGATTTCAGGCAGCAGAAGCGGCGCCGATTGTTCAAGGGCACCCGGTTAAATCTCCCAATACCGTAGCGACGGCGATTCGCATTGGCAATCCTGCCAACTGGCAACGGGCATTAGCAGTACAAGACGCGAGTCAAGGGGAATTTAATGCAGTCACTGATGAGGAAATTTTAGATGCCTATCGGTTATTAGCGCGAGAAGAAGGGGTATTTTGCGAACCCGCTAGTGCTGCTTCTGTGGCAGGGTTGTTAAAGTTTCAGGATCAAGTTCCCAGTAATACCACTGTGGTTTGTGTGTTGACCGGAAATGGTCTCAAAGATCCCCAAAGCGCGATCGATCATGCCCAAAGCCAAGTTAAGGCTGGCATTGCTTCGGATTTAGATGAAGTGGCGAAAGCAATGGGATTTTAAGCAAGGAGTGGTGTATTATTACTACCAAGTTTCTAACTATTTTAGTTGCGGTGAGAACAAAATTTGATTTTCGCTAAACGTTAATGCAGTTACTTTTTGTAAAGGCTAATCAGCTCACTAAGCTTACTAATTTCTAGGTTAATTTCAGCTAACTCTCGCTCAAACTCTTCCTTATTTAAAAGTCGATTTGTAATATAACAAGGTTGATTGGTAAACCAGTCTTGATAACAACTATATTTCTGGGCTTCCATTAACTCTACACGCTTTTCTAGATCTCTTTTTTGAGTTTGGTATTCTGATATCTGTTTCTTTGCTATATTTGCTACTACATATTCTGATAAATAAACATCATTTTTTTGCTGTTTATAGTTTAAATAATTTTTTTCGGTTGTTTTATGCTGTACAGGTTTTGGCAAATTAATATAGGTAGAAGCTACGCTAGTTTGACCATTTTTAAATTCGTCGAACAATTCACTTAATATAAGCCCAGAAAAAATAAGTATAATTACCCCAAACACTATAAAAAGAGTCTTAAGTATAAAATATTGATCTGTACTCTCTTGACGAACAGAAACTTTCTTTTTAGAAACATAAAGCGGGATACCAGAATCATAGGTTTTAAAATCCACCATTCCTCTAGATTCTTCCTCTGCAATCAAATGTTTACATTTATCATCATTTAACTTAAGTAAATCGGCAATTTCTGCAATTGGAAGACCATCAGGATTTTCTTGCAAAAGTAAGTGAAGCCTAGTTTTATTATTTAACTTTTGCTTAAACATAATATACTCTCATTCATTTATGAACCTAAAATATTCGAGAAAATTTCTGCTTCTAAACTTGCAATATCTTGCTTTTGAGGTGGTGGTACTTGGCTATCTATTTTTCCTTGAGTTTCTTGTATAAGTTTTTCTACATGTTCTAATTCGTCATTAGAAAAAATCTGAGAAAGCTCAAAAGTTCTTTCTAAATCCCATAAATTATTATCTAGTTTAATAAGATTTATTCTAATTTCATTAAGCCTGTCATTTAATTTTTCAATATAGTAGCTTAGTTTTGCGACTCGATTTAGTAAACTACATAATTCAAGATTGTTATCACAATTCCTAAGTAATTCTTCATGGCTATTAATTACTGTTTCTTTTAATTCAGTAGCTAACTGGGGATAATATTGGCTATACATTTTAGAATACTCTTCCTTGAGGGGTAACACTTTCTCTTTCCTGTCTTGTTTCAGAATATCTATATTTCTTTTAGCTTTATCTATTTGTTTTTTCAGATTATATCTATCTGTTCCAAGTTGTTTTTTTTGCTTATATTCCTTATAAGTAAGTTCTAATTCAGACATTTCTTGATATCTTTCATTGGCTATTACCAATTCAGGATTAGATGCAAAATCATTTTTAGTAACAGTATTTAATAAGCCAAAGCTAACTAATATAGCTATAAAAGAGCAAATAATAAATATTGTCCATTTTCCTTCTTCTGCTATCAAAACACACATTAAGCCTAATGCTATAACAAGTAGGGATACCAGTAGTCGACAATAAACCCAAAAATTTGAAATAACTTCTATAGAATCAACACCTTTATCAGTGTTTAAGTATACAGTTTCTGCACAGCCAGAAGCTCCAATTGTTAAGACAATAAAGAGTAATAATTTTAAACTGTTTTTCTGCATTATTTTCTATCCCTAATCATTTTTTCATTATTTTTTATAATTATATTTTTTAGTACTTAGTGCAGGTTACTAGAAATAACTTACCAGCTTCTGTTGTTTGTCAAATCTCTCGGATTCCCTAGAGACAAAGTTTTGTTATTCTCCAATTACTTATGCCGGTATCTACTAGTAGCATATATTACTTACTTATTAAGTGTTTATAACTAATAATTTGTGATATATATATTTAATTATTGTGACTTTATTACAAGTTACACTATAGTCTTATGTTTTGTCCAGTATCCTACTAACTTTTATAGAATTTTTACAAAAATTTAGGCATTTCATCACTTATAGGAAATACCTTATAGTTAAGTGATATATTAGGAAAAATTATTAAGAATAGTATACTTTAAATGAATGGCGCGATCGCGCCCTAAAATAATTCATATCTCAACAGCGTACAATATAGCGAACCATTATAAACCGGAATGCGTTGCGAAGTTCTTAAACCAATTTGTTTGGTTAATTCTTTATTTCCCGATAAAACATAGGCAATCCAACCTTTAAATCGTTGCTTAAAAGTATCGCCCAGTTGTTGATATAAATTGCCTAATTGTTTGACTTCGCCAAGGCGTTTTCCGTAAGGCGGATTGCAAATAATAATCCCTTTGTCCGTTGGCGGTTCTAGTTGAGAAAGTTCGGTTTGAGCAAAATTAAGCTGTTGGTCAAGGTAACAATTTTCAGCGTTGGTTTGGGCTTGCTGGAGAACCTCCCGATCGCGATCGCGCCCATAAATTCCTGCTGGCAGTTGGGATAATTGTTGTTGTTTTGCTTCTTGTTGTACTTGTTCCCAAAGTTGCTGATTAAAATCCGGCCATTTTTCAAACGCAAAGCTATTTCTAAACAATCCCGGTGCCATATTTAAAGCCTTTAATCCCGCCTCAATGGGAAAGGTTCCTGATCCGCACATAGGATCAAGTAACGGTAAGGTGGGTTCCCAATCTGTCATGGCTAATAACGCCGAAGCAAAGGTTTCTTTTAAGGGGGCAGTGCCCATAGCAGGGCGATAGCCGCGACGGTGCAAACTTTCTCCGGTACTATCTAAACTTAGGATCGCGTGTGTCTTTTTAATGTGGAGATTGAGGATTAAATCGGGATCGTCTAAATCAACATTGGATCGTTTGCCAAAGTTAGCGGTTTGCTGATCCGCGATCGCGTTTTTCACTTGTAGGGCACTAAAGTGAGTATGATTTAATTCTTTATTTTTTCCAGTACAATGAACCGCTAATGTTTGTTCAGGAGAAAGATAATCTTCCCAATTAATTTTTTGGATTTCCTGATAGAGTTGTTTGGCATTCTGACAAGGAAATTTCTTAATAGGAACGAGAACGCGAAAAATAATGCGCGACCAAAGATTTACCTGATATAATAACTTTTGATCCCCTTCAAAAGAAATGCCAGTGAAAGTTTGTTTAACGTTTTTTGCACCTAAATCAGTTAATTCCTTGGCACCCGTTTCTTCTAAGCTTCGCGCGATCGTTGCAAAATATTCTGTCATTATTCTTATTAGGGGTTAGCAATGCAAAACAATCATACTAGATAGCTACTACAAAATTTGGCAAAATTTAAAGTAGCACAGTTCAATAAATCCTTAAATCAATTAATGAGTGACGCGAAAAACGTTTTAGGAGAACCCTTACAACTCTGTTGCAATAATCCCACAACCGGATTTTATCGAGATGGCTACTGCAACACAGGCGGACAAGATTTCGGACTGCACGTCGTTTGTGCCGAGATGACAGAAGAGTTTTTAGAATATACCAAATCCCAAGGCAATGATTTGAGTACGCCACGCCCCATGTTTGATTTTCCGGGATTAAAACCGGGGGATCGCTGGTGTTTATGTGCTTCTCGTTGGGAAGAAGCCAGACAAGCCGGGGTTGCCCCGCCAGTGATCTTAGAATCAGTTCATATCCGCGCGATCGAAGTGATTTCTTTAGATATTTTGAAGCAATATGCTAAAGAATCAGCCATGGGAAATTAATGTCCCTGCCAGGAAACAGTAATCATTGAGTCAAAGAATGGAGGATTGATCGACATGTCAGTTTTCCATTCTTGAGATTTTGCAGAAACTAATTAGAAACTTCTGCTATTTCAATTACCCGTTCATCTAAATCTTTCACTAAGAAATTCAACGGTTTGGTTCGACGGACCTTAAATTTTAATCGTCTCGCTTGCACCTGCATTAAAATTTGTTCTAAACAGTCGTGATCAAAGCAGACATGTCGTTGCCGATCTTTGTGCCCGTGATTTGCCCCAGCAATGACGTGTAGCTGAGTGTTTTTTTTGAGTTGATACCAAAGTCCTTCCGAACCGCTAAAACTGGAAGTGGTTGCCATTCCCGGATTGGCAGACATATACAGGGGATCAATGCCAGTAGCCCCTAACGATTGTTCATAATTGTAATAATAATGGAGAGGCACTTCTGCCACTGACAAGTTCAGAACACCCTCATAAAATTGGCGAGCCACTTCTAAATCCGATACCATAATGGTGTGAACTTTTGGTGCACTGGTTAGAAACATCCACATTGCCCCGGCATAGGCGACTAAGAGTAGCACCATAATTCCTTGCGTGGAAAAAACCGTATCCAGTCCCGGTAGAAACGCCGCAAACCAAGAAATATTCATTAAAGTTCCAAAAAGCATAAGCAGATTATTTCGAGATGACAATAAAATTTACCGACAAACGACGTTGAATGCGGTAAAGTGCAATTGGTATAACCGATACTCAAGTTTTGCTCTAGCTCTAGGCTAGCTTACTTTATTTTATCTTTGTCTTGGTTGCCAAAAAGCCGTGCAAATTCCTCGTTTTCCAGAAGCCAATCATCCGCTCGTCCAACCGCTATTCCAGCATAGCGATTTGGAATTACTAACGCTGTTGCAACAACATCCGGAACAGGGCAAGTATTTTACAGCGATTTTTTGTCGCTATAGTCCCCTGATTTATACGATTATTCAACACAGTACGCGATCGCGCGTGCAATCCGATTATCTGTTTGCCAGGATCTGGCGACATTTATATTACCAAATGCAAGGTTTAAACCCCAACGAACTGGAAACAACCGGGGAAAATTCCTTACAAAGCTGGTTGATCAAAATGACGGGGATTGCCTTAAACGAAATTGAACTTCCCCCCATCGAAAACATTAATTACGACTTACAAGCTGCCCCACCCCCATTTTGGTGTCATCTGGAAATTGCCCTGAATAAACTGCCGCCGCTAGTGCGTTTAATGGTGTTGATGGCGCAAACCTTTCGTTGGAGTGAAGCCCGGATTGCGGATTACTTAGAACAAATCAATGAACCCTTAAGCCAAGAAGATGTACAAAGCGGCCTCCAACAAGGCTATCAACTCCTAGAAACTGCATTGCCGGATGATATTCGGATGATTTATCTCTATAACCGATAAACTAGCCTGACCACTGGCAATCGCTGGAACTGCTAAAATTAGGAACCGCTTCATTATGAATAATTAGTTATCAATCACTCCTATGTACTCACTGCTGGAACAACTGCGACAACACTTTTCCCAAGCCTTAGTTAATGCCTTCGGCGATGACTATGCCGATACAGACCCTTTAGTTGTCCCTGCGGCTAAACCTGAGTTCGGGGACTATCAATCCAATATTGCCCTCTCTTTGGCAAAAGAATTGAAACAAAAGCCCAGAGATACTGCGCAACAGATTGTGGATCATCTCGATATTGACACCATCTCGCATCCCCCAGAAATTGCCGGACCCGGATTTATTAATTTAAGACTGAAAGCCAGTTATTTAGAATCGCAACTGCAAACCATCGCCCAAGATAGTCAGTTGGGGGCAGAAAAAGTAGAAACCCCGCAACGGGTGATTGTTGATTTTTCCAGTCCCAATATTGCCAAAGAAATGCACGTGGGGCATCTGCGTTCGACAATTATCGGCGATTGTATTGCCCGGATTTTAGAATTTCGCGGTCATGATGTCTTGCGTCTCAATCATGTGGGCGACTGGGGAACTCAGTTTGGGATGTTAATTGCCTACTTGCGAGAAGCCTACCCCGAGGCGTTAACCAAAGCCGATGCGTTAGCTTTAGGAGATTTAGTAACGTTATATCGTGAGGCGAAAAAACGCTTTGATGAGGATGAACAGTTCCAGAAAACTGCCCGCGAAGAGGTAGTGAAACTGCAAAAAGGGGCCGAAGATAGCGTTCGCGCTTGGAAATTGCTTTGTGAACAGTCGCGACGGGAGTTCCAGGTCATTTATGATTTATTGGGCGTGGCGTTAACCGAACGCGGTGAGTCCTTTTATAATCCCTTGCTAACCGAAACTGTCCAGGAGTTAGAAGAAAAAGGCTTAGTAGAAGAAGATCAAGGGGCGAAATGTGTCTTCTTAGAAGGCTTTACCAATAAGTCTGGGGAACGCTTACCTTTAATTGTACAGAAAAGCGATGGGGGCTATAACTACGCCACAACCGATTTAGCGGCCATTCGCTATCGCATTCAGCAAGATGGCGCCCAACGGATTATTTATGTTACCGATGCCGGACAAGCGAATCATTTTGCCCAAGTCTTTCAGGTGGCGAAACGCGCCGGTTGGGTTCCCGACGAGGTGGAATTAGTGCATGTTCCCTTTGGCTTAGTTCAGGGAGAAGATGGGAAAAAACTGAAAACCCGATCTGGGGATACCGTGCGCTTGCAAGATTTGTTAGATGAAGCGATCGCGCGATCGCGCCAAGATTTAGAACAACGTTTTGCCCAAGAAGGGCGCAGCGAAAGTGAAGAATTTATCCAAAAAACGGCACGAGTGGTGGGCATTAGTGCCGTCAAATACGCGGATCTCAGTCGCAACCGTACCAGCAACTATGTCTTTAGCTACGACAAAATGCTTGCCCTACAGGGAAACACTGCCCCTTATCTCCTCTATGCCTATGTGCGCGTGCAAGGAATTAGCCGCAAAGGAGGAATTGATTTAACCACCTTAGGCAATCAAACCATTTCCCTAGAAGATAACAGTGAATTGGTACTCGCCAAACATATCCTCCAACTCAGTGATGTCATCAAAGAAGTGGAACAAGACTTGTTACCCAACCGCCTCTGTCAATATCTCTTTGAACTGAGTCAGACCTTTAATCAATTCTACGATCGCTGTCCTGTTTTACAAGCCGAAGAACCGAAACGAACCTCTCGCTTAATGTTAGCGGATTTAACCGCACGCACCCTGAAATTGGGATTATCTCTACTGGGAATCGAGGTTTTAGAACGGATGTAAGGGAGAATTTTCAACGGATAAAAGTTTCAAAACGTCCGATTATTGCCAAATTTTGGAGGTGAGGTTAGCAATCTTTTTTCTAGAATTGGTTGCAGTGAAGATGAGAATGGGGGGACAATCACGGTAAACTGAATTAACTGTAGATTAAGCGAAGTTAAAACATTTATCGTGACAGCGACATCTAATCAAACCGCACGGACTCCCCTTTATGATTTAATCATCCAACAAGAGGCTCGCATGACCGAGTTTGCCGGTTGGGAAATGCCAGTCCAATTTTCCGGATTGAAACCGGAACACGCAGCCGTGCGTGACAGCGTGGGAATGTTTGATATTTCTCACATGGGGAAATTTTTACTGAGTGGCGCCAATTTAACCGAACAATTGCAATTTTTGGTGCCATCAGACTTGTCTCGCCTTAATGCGGGAGAGTCGCAATACACCGTTCTCCTCAACCCCCAAGGCGGCATCATTGATGATTTCATCTTTTATTATCAAGGCAACGATCGCGCCATCGCCATTGTTAATGCCGCCACCACGCAGAAAGATAAAAATTGGCTGCTGGAACAGTTAGCCCAAACCTCAGTCCAACTTGAAGATGTTTCCCAAGACCAGATTTTAATGGCGGTACAGGGGCCAAAAGCCATTCCAACGCTAACTCCCTTTATAGAAGGAAATATTACCGCTCTTAAAGCCTTCGGTCACACAGAAGTCTCTCTTTTTGGGGAACG
This sequence comes from Halothece sp., assembly GCA_042218725.1. Classification (GTDB taxonomy): domain Bacteria; phylum Cyanobacteriota; class Cyanobacteriia; order Cyanobacteriales; family Rubidibacteraceae; genus Halothece. The sequence continues at coordinate 23,203 of JBDGQV010000186.1, forward strand.
CGCTTTTGTTTCTCGTACCGGCTATACGGGCGAAGATGGCGTGGAAATGATGCTGCCGGTGACGGCTGGGCGCAAATTATGGGAAACCCTAATCGCAGAAGGGGTTACCCCTTGTGGATTAGGGGCAAGAAATACCTTGCGACTCGAAGCTGCGTTATCTTTATATGGACAAGATATTGATGACAACACGACGCCCATTGAAGCGGGGTTAGGTTGGTTAGTCCACTTGGATAGCAAAGGAGACTTTATTGGGCGAGAGGTGTTAGCCCAACAAAAAGCAGACGGCGTCCAACGTCGCTTAGTCGGTTTAGAAATGCAAGGACGAGGCATTGCTCGCCATGATTATCCGATTTTATCGGAAGGAGAGGAAGTTGGTGTTGTCACTAGCGGAACCCAATCCCCAACCCTCGGTAAAGCCATTGCCTTGGGTTATGTTCCCAAATCTTTATCGCAAGTGGGACAATCTCTAGAAGTGCAAATTCGCAGCAAAACCTATCCGGCAGAAGTGGTGAAAAAACCTTTCTATCGGACTAATAATCCCCCACCGAAAAAATAATTGTTGATCATTGAATCTTTGCCTTCTCCTTCTGAGAGAGGGCTAAAAACTCTTGCAACACATCAATTTGTACCGAATCCGGATAGGTGGGAGGATGTTGTTCCTGAACTTTGCCAATGGCTTCTTGTAAGGAAATCCCTTCAACTTGGGTTAAATAAGCAATACAAACCGAAGGAGAACGTCCGACGCCAGCTAAGCAGTGAACATAGGTAACATGACCTTTTTGATGCCAACGAGATAAAATCGCACAGGCTTGCTGAAACTGTTCGACTGTGGGTACACCTCCCCTCGCCCCATCTGGAATCGCAACATTGCGGCACACAAATCGATGATAAACTTCTTGAGGAACTGAGATTTCTTCCGGTTCAGTTAGGGATAAGACGGAAGTAATCCCGACACGACTTAAGTAAGAAATTTTATAACTGTGTGTTGGGAAAGAACCAACCGCTAGACGATTGGGAATAATCCACGAAAAACGTTCAGACATTAGATATTAATTAAATAAAGAGATCCCTAACCTTAATCCTAATTGAAAAAAACGAAAATGATGTTGTTTCTAAATGGAAAAAGTAGTTGATTGTAATAGCTGTAAAAACGTGACTTCCCATACTAACCTAGGTTGGACATAGTTAAGGAGCATTTGACGTGTTGTTTCTAATTGCTTTAAATTAGCCTTAATACTTAGAGGGAAACCATTAGATAAGTATTGTTTCCAGTAACATTGTTGTAGATAATTAACCAACCAAATTTGTCCTGAAAATTCTAGGGTATTGCTAATTTCTTTGGCTAAATTAAACGCAAATTCAATGGTATCTAAAGACGAGTTACTCTCACGAATCAGACTGTCTAACTTTTGTAATAAATGAGAAGGAATATTATTTAAATATTCTGCAGTGGCAATCGCTTCCCCAGGACTCCCCTGCGCGATCGCGAGGATGGTTTCTTGTTCTATAATTTCACTATGATCGGTTTGGGCTAAGACTTGTTTCAGTTCTGCCTCCGCTAGACGAGAAAAAGGAATCCGTTGGCAGCGAGACACTAAGGTAGGCAAGAGGGAATCTGGACTCGGGGCAATTAAAATAATGGTTGCTCGTCCCGGTTCTTCTAACGTTTTCAACAAAGCATTGGCTGCGGCTTCTGCCATGGTGTGCGCCGCTTGAATAATAACGACCGCGCGAGACGCTTCCAGAGGTGGGCGAGAGAGAAAGGCTGTAATGTCCCGAATCTGTTCCACGCGAATCTGAGGCTGTGCTTTTCGTTTTAATCCTTCCGCTTGGGCTTGGGCTTCGGTGAAGCGTTTTCCTTGATAGAGATAAGTCGGTTCAACTTGCAGTAAGTCAGGATGATTGCGGGTTTCGACTTTATGACGTACCAGCCTGGAATTATGTTCTCCTGCTAATAGTAAAACACTAAATTCAATAGCTGCCAGGTAACGACCGACGCCAACCGGGCCGCTAAACAAATAGGCAGGTGCAATCCGATTACGACTAACCGCTTTGGTTAATAATTCTACCGCTTGTTGTTGGCCAATCAGTTTTGAAAAAGCCGTCATCCCATGAGAACCTCTGCATCGTTAGGCCTTTGGCATTATAACCGGAGACATGGAATGCTGGATTAGCATTGACAGAAAGCCGTTTCCCTGTATCCTAGCTAATGTTACAAGCGAATCCTGGTGTGAAATGGAGATTACCCAAACAGAAATTCCAGAGGTATTAATTCTCAAGCCCAAGGTGTTTGGGGATGACCGGGGCTTCTTTTTCGAAAGTTTCAATCAAAAACAATTTCGGGAACAAACCGGTGTGGAAACCAACTTTGTTCAAGATAACCACTCCCGTTCTCAACAACATGTCTTACGCGGCTTGCATTACCAAATTCGACATGCCCAAGGAAAATTAGTCCGCGCTGTTATCGGTGAAATTTTGGATGTGGCAGTGGATATTCGGCGCAGTTCTCCCACCTTTGGTCAATGGGTAAGCTGTGTCTTAAGCGCGAGCAATAAACAACAATTATGGGTTCCTGAAGGGTTTGCCCATGGCTTTTATGTTCGCTCAGACGTGGCAGAAGTGTTGTATAAAACCACGGATTATTATGCCCCGGAACAGGAGAGATGTATTCTCTGGAATGATCCTGACCTGGCCATTGATTGGCAAACCAGCGACGACCCCATTTTATCCAGCAAAGACCAACAAGGAAACTACTTGAAGGACGCAGATTTATATGACTAAAATCCTGCTCACTGGCAAAAACGGACAACTGGGTCAAGACTTACAGCCCTTGTTAAGGTCATTGGGCGACCTCATTGCCTTGGGCAAAGAAGAACTCGACTTAAGCAACCCGGATCAAATTCGGGAATCCATTCACAGCCATCAACCGGATTTAATTGTTAATGCCGGGGCTTATACCGCAGTAGACCAAGCTGAACGTGAACCGGAACTGGCTCATGCCATTAATGGGGATGCTCCTACTATTTTAGCCCAATGCGCCCAACAAATTGGGGCCAGATTGTTTCACATTTCCACGGATTATGTCTTTGACGGTCAAAATAATCAACCTTATACCGAACAAGATTTACCCAACCCCACCGGCGTTTACGGCAAATCCAAATTAGCTGGAGAAGCGGGCATTCAAAACCATTGCAATAATTATATAATTGTTCGTACAGCTTGGGTGTATGGAACTTATGGCAAAAAGAACTTTGTCAAAACCATGTTGCGGTTGGGAAACGAACGAGAAGAATTAAATGTGGTTTCGGATCAAGTCGGAACACCCAGTTGGACGTATGATATTGCCCAAGCCATCGTGGGATTAATTTCCAATTTACCCGCCTCTCCCCGGCAAGAAATTTATCACTTTACCAATAGCGGGGTTGCAAGTTGGTATGATTTTTCCGTGGCGATTTTTGAGGAAGCAAAGGGTTTCGATTTTCCCCTCATCATTAAGCGAGTGTCTCCCATTTCCACTGCCGAATATCCCACCCCTGCCCAACGACCTCCTTATTCGGTGTTATCGGGAGAAAAAATTGCTAAAGTTTTGGGAACTCGTCCGCCACAATGGCGAGTCAGTTTACGAAAAATGTTAACGCAATTAGCTAAGGAAAACTCATGAAAGCCCTAATTCTATCTGGGGGAAAAGGAACGCGACTGCGCCCTTTAACCTATACTGGCGCGAAACAACTAGTTCCTGTGGCCAATAAGCCGATTTTATGGTATGGCATTGAAGCGATTGTGCAAGCTGGCATTACTGACATTGGCATTATTATTAGCCCGGAAACTGGACAAGAAATTCAAGACAAAACGGGGGATGGCAGTCAATTTGGGGCAAATATTACTTATATTACCCAGGAAGAACCGTTAGGATTAGCCCATGCGGTGAAAATTGCCCAGCCTTTTCTGGGGGATTCTCCCTTTGTGATGTATTTGGGGGATAATCTCGTAGAAGGGGATTTAAGGGGCTTTTTGCAAGCGTTTCAAACCCAACATCTGGATTCTTTGATTCTACTGTGTCCAGTATCGAATCCCAGTGCCTTTGGGGTGGCGAAAGTGGATAAGGACGGAACCGTTTCCGACTTACTGGAAAAACCGAAAGATCCCCCTTCCAATTTAGCATTAGTGGGGATTTATTTCTTTACAGCGAGGATTCATGACGCGATCGCGCAAATTCAACCGTCAGCACGAGGGGAATTGGAAATTACTGATGCCATTCAATGGTTAATTGATGAAAACAAACCGGTGGGATCTCGTCAACTGCAAGGTTGGTGGTTAGATACGGGGAAAAAAGATGATTTATTGGAAGCCAATCGGATTATTCTGGATACCAAATTAGAAATTAATGTATCGGGAGAGGTGGATGAAAACTCAGAACTCATTGGTCGCGTCACCATTGGGGAAGGAACGCGCATTATTAATTCTACCATTCGGGGACCAGTGATTATTGGTAACAATTGTGTGCTGGAAAATTGTTTTATTGGCCCTTATACAAGTATTGCCGATGATGCTACCTTAATTGAAGCCGATTTGGAACATAGTGTCATTTTACGGCAGTCAAAAGTTCTCCAGATTCAGCAACGAATTGTTGATAGTTTGATTGGGGAACGGGTGGAGTTGAAAATGGCACCAAAACGTCCCAAAGCGATGCGGTTTTTATTAGGAGATGATTCTCAAATTGAGTTAACCTAAAGATTGGAAACTTGAGCGCGATCGCGCTATTTTTTTAATACCATTTGATGAGTTTTGAATATTAATTTAACCACAAAGACACAAAGAACACAAAGGATTTTAAGGAGGGCTATTATTTGAATTTATAGAGATGGCATTAAGTTACTTAGAATTAACACTAAAATGATTCAAGATACTCAAATTAGAAAATAGGTTCAACATTTGCCTAGAATTTTCTATCATTATTAATGTATCAGGAATGGTATTAGGCCTTGTTATTGGTAATTCTCGGTTGCATTGGGGATGGTTTAAAAACAAGAAACTCTTCAAAACTTGGGATACTCCTCATCTGGAAAAAAACATCACAAATCAACAATTGCCAACCCATTTATTTCCTCAAGAAATTGTTCACTTACTTCCGGAAAAGGTATGGATTTATATCGTTTCAGTTGTCAGCCAGCAGACAAAACTGTGGGAACATTATTCCTATAAAACAGTGATTACTCTCGATGATATTCCCCTGCATAATCTTTATTCTACTCTCGGCAACGATCGCGCTTTATGTGCCTATGGGGCAGGAGAAACCTATGGCTATCCCGTGTTAGTCATTGATGGGGGCACTGCGCTTACCTACACTGCGGTTGGTGGGCAGCATAATTTCCTCGGCGGGGCTATTTTACCCGGTTTGCGCTTACAATTAAAGGCGTTAGCCCAACAAACCGATGCGTTGCCGGAAGTTAGTTTACCCGATAGGTTGCCAGAATTGTGGGCTACTTCCACAACAAGCGCGATCGCGAGCGGCATTATCCATACGATAATAACTGGAATCTACAATTATGTAACGGCTTGGCGGGAACAATATTCAAATGGCGTTGTCGTATTAACAGGGGGCGATGCAGTATTGTTGCACTCGTATCTCACCCAAAAATATTCTGCCTTGGCTGATAAAATCCGTATTGATCAAACACTAATGTTTCAAGGATTAGCCAACCTGATTGAATAGCCAGTGCTAGCGATTATTCTTTCATCCAGTTGCGACGGAACAGGAAATATCGTTTCCTTAACTTTCGCAGTAAGGGATGAGTTTGATAATAATAATAATCCCATTTTTGTATAATATTAGTAAGTAAATCCGAAACAGTCGGTGAGACAAACGAAAGCGACTTTAATTGTTTCATTTTCCAATTTTTAGCCAGCGCGATCGCGATGATATTAACTAATTCTCCCACATTTGTCCCAATTCCAGTTGCTCCAATAATTTGACCATTTTGATGCACAATCAACTTAAATAATCCTGATAGTTCTCCCTGAACAATATTTAAAGGATTATGCTTAAAATACTCTTGAAAAACCACAACTTTATTTCCATATCGGCGTTTGGCTTGCCTTTCTGTCAATCCCACCCGCGCTACAGGAGGATGAGTTAAAATCAGACAAGGAATCCTCCGATAATCTACCTGATGTCGTGGACAAAATAACGCATTTTTCAGGACAATATGGGCTTCATATTGAGCGAGATTGAAAAAAGGATACCCGCCAATGACACCGCCACAACCATAAACTTTTCGATTCGTCGTTTGTAATTTCTGATTGACAACTAATCCCTCATTCGTGTAGTCAACTTTTATCCCTTCTAGATTTAAACCTTCGACATTTGGCCTTGTTTCAGGAACAATAATTAACTCTTGCGTTTCCATGGTGTGGTTTCCGAGTTGTAACCATTTTCCATTCTCCGTCTTCCTAATCGCGGAGAGGGGACTAGCGGTTAAAAAATTAATGCCATCGGCTTCTAATTGCGCCTGTAATAAATAAGCAATTTCTTGATCTTCTGTCGCAAATAAATGAGAGTGTGGAAGAGATAAAGTAATATCTTTTTCCAGTTTTGCTAAATTTTGCGCCAAGCTAATCGCTTCCGGAGACTCGCCAATAATGGTTAGATTATTTGGTAACGTTTCTAAACTTGTCTTCTGTTTTAAATCAGTTAATGTGAGATAGCCCACCTCTGATAAATTCGCAACTTCCGGAAAAATAGGCGACGTTTCTGTTGCAATGAGATAAGCCGGGGCTTTTAAGTATTCATCATTCACAATGAAAGCCTGTTGCGGCAACCGACAAAATTCCCCTTTCCCCTCAATAACATCAACCCCTTGGGCGGCTAATTTCACTAAAGCCTGTTCTTCTTCCATCACTGCAATAACTTCTTGCCCCCATTGTTGATACTTTTCTAAAGGCGGCGAAGCAATGGGCTGCACATTATTCCATTTTTGAGCAATTTCTGTGAGTTGGGTAAGGCTAAAATTATAGAACCAATCGCCTTGGGCAGAGAAAGAAATGTCTTGGGTGACTAACGCCACTCGCGCTTCCCAGAAAGCCGCAGTAAGGGCAACATATCTGCCAACAAACGTATTGCCGATAACAATTACATCGTAGTTCATTCTTTGTTATGCCTTGAGAAATTTCAGAGAAAGCCTTGATATGAAAACTTAGTGCCCTTTGTGTCTTTGTGGTTAATTATCTCCGGCAAATCCTTTGAAGCGCTTGTTGCAGTTTTGCATTTTCTTCCGGATGACGAATCGCAGTGCGGAAATAGCCTTCCCCCAGTTCGGGAAAACTAAGACAGTCACGGATTAAAATTTGTGCTTCTTTAAGGAGTTGGGCTTGTAGCTGGGAAGCCGGAATCTCGGTGGCAACCAGGAAAAAGTTAGCAGCACTGGGAAGCGGGGAAATTCCCGGTATTGTCATTAAATCTTGATAAAAGCGCGATCGCGCTGTTTCTAACCATTGCCAGGTTTGTTCTTGAAAACTGCTATCGGGTAATACTGCTATTGCTGCCTCAGCGGCTAAACTATTTACCGCCCAAGGATCGCGCCATTGTTGCCACTGCTTTAACCGTTGGGGATGCGCCACGGCATAACCCATCCGCAGTCCCGGTAAAGTATAAAATTTAGTCAGCGATCGCAAAATGACTAAATTGGGATAATCTTCTACATCCTCAAGGAGACTTTCTTGATTTTCAGGGCGTAAAAAATCCATAAATGCCTCATCCACCACCACCAGTGCAAATTGTTCTAAATAAGGCAAAATTGCTTGACGAGAGAACAATTGACCGGTGGGGTTATGAGGATTATTCAAGATTAGCCCACAGTTTTTGGTTTCTGGTGCCTCCAGGGGGAAATCTTGATGCTTTGCGGACTGAGATCGCATCTTAGGGACATTAAGGGGACAAGCTTTGATTGTTGCCCCAAATCCCTGCAAGGCGCGACGATAATCTCGAAAAGCAGGCGTGAATAAATAAACCGCATCTAAATCCGCCAGTTCTCGCCCTGCCCAAGTCAGCAATTCTGCTACCCCATTTCCCGGTAAAACCCACTCAGGAGAAATGTTATGCCATTGGGCCAGTGTTTCCCGCAGTTGGGGATAATTGGGGTCGGGATAATGGTTTAAGGAACTTAGCCCCCTTTTGATCGCAGCAATGGCACTGTCAGGGGGCCCCAGGGGATTAATACTGGCGGAAAAATCCAATATCACAGAGGGAGAACACCCCGCTAACTGGGCTGCCCAATTTAAGTTCCCTCCGTGTATTGGTCGCGTCATAATGTTTGGATTCCTGTGCGGTTATGTTTTATTTTTTATTGTCGTCGGGAGCAACCCGTTCTTTGAACAGTTTGCCGGCAGAAAAGGCAGGAACGGACGTTGCAGGAATTTCCATTTTATCTCCTGTTTTGGGATTGCGTCCTTCCCGTGCTTTCCGTTCCCGACGTTCAAAGGATCCAAAGCCCACTAAGGTAACTTTTTCTCCTTCAGACACCGCTTCCATGATGGTTTCCAAGGCAGCGGTTAAAACCGCATCTGCTTGCTTTTTGGTTACGGTTGCGCGATCAGCGATTTTATCGACTAAATCACCTTTATTCATAGTTAATCTCCTAATTTGTGAGTGTTTCTCTACGATAACGACAAAATACTTGCTCAGAGCAAGTTTTGTTTGCATTTACTAAGATAGACCCTAGGCCAAGACAGATCCAAAAGCCTAGGATAGTTGTCTGTTCTATGTTTCACTGCATCATTCTAAACTCTGATCGTCCATTGTGGATCGTCAAAACCATTAAATTATCTACATTTCGGCATTTTTTTACGTTTTGAAACGTAATTTGTAATATATATCATTAAAATAATATGATTCAAAGCATTCAAGCCGAATTTCCACTTCGATCAATGACTCGTTTTCATTCCTCCTTTCAATTTTTGGATCCAAAGTGAAAGGAATTAGTGATCAATTTCCTCTAAAGTACCCAGTTTAATTGGTTTATGATCATTCCTAATTGATCGGTCATCGCTAATTGATCTCGATGAGTATTCTTCTTCCGGCAGTTGTTCCCGTGGCGCTAATTATTCTCATTGGTGTCATTGCCCAACGTACCCTTTCCTTAGACCAAGCAACCCTATCTAGACTGGCGCTTTATATTTTGATTCCGGCTTTGGTTGGGGATAAGTTATATCGCACGACAGTTTCCTTAAAAGGGGCAATGGGGTTAGTTGCCGGGTTTGTGATTAGTTCTGCCCTGTTATACCTACTGGTTTTAGGGATTAATCAATTCGGCAATCTCCCGAAAGCCATGGGAAAAAGTTTATTGGTCACGACGATTTTTGGCAATGTGGGCAATCTCGGACTCCCGATGAATAGTTTTGCCTTTGGAGAAGGGGGATTGGAACGGGCGATTATTTGCTTGATCACCTCGGCGATTCTCTTGTTTGGGATTATTCCAGCAATTCTGACAGGGAAAGGCTGGCGATACGGGGTAAGTGTGACCCTAAAGTTGCCTTTGTTTTGGGCAATGGTGGCAGGGATTGCGTTTCATGGGCTGCAAGTGGAGTTTCCCTATCGCTTGGATGCCGGGATTGAACAGTTGGGAAAATCCTCAATTCCCATTGCCCTCATTATTTTGGGAATGCAGTTGGCGAGTACCGGGTTTGCTTTGGGCGTTTATGAATTGTTCGCTTCCGCATTACGGTTATTTGTCGCCCCCGCGATCGCGCTGGGAGTGGGACTGATGTTACAGTTAACCGGCCTGGATTTGAAAGTACTTGTATTGCAAACAGCAATGCCGGCAGCCGTGAATACGGTTTTAATGGTGGGCGAATTTGGCGGCGAAGCCGATCGCGCGGCGCGGACTGTGGTTGTTTCTACCCTCTTGAGTTTTGTCAGTTTACCCTTGATATTGTGGATTCTGACGCAACTGGCAGGATAACCAATGGGGATAGGCCATCGCTTCTTGATCGGTTAACGTTTCCGGACAATTTTCACTGAGTTGACGCGCGATACTGTGTAAACTTTCTTGATCGCCGGTACTTTCCAATCCCATGGTCCACCAATTTTGATTGTGGACTCGCAATTGTGTCAGTTCTAAGTTACAGCAAGCATCGGTGGAAATAACAAATTGACGCTGCGATCGCGCTTTCTGGACAGCAATCCAAGCCTGCCCCTGGGGAACAAACTCTTGCAAGGTTGCTTCTTCACATAGCCATTTCACCCACTGTTCTACTCTGCCTTGCCACTGCTGTTCTAAGGACAATTGCGGAAATTGCATTTGCCGCCATTTAATTTCCAATCGCCCTTGACGAAACTTAATATTTAAATAATCACAGGGCGCGATCGGTTCTAAATACCAATCGGTGCGGGTTTCTGCTTCTCCTAATAGCCTACCGGGACAATCTTGGTCAAACCATTGACACACCGCGACTGGGATTTCACCCGGCTTAAACCATCTCATCTCTAAGGTTTGCAACATTTCAACTCCTCCGCAATTCATCCGATCACTCCCCAGGATTAGGGGAAGAAAGACCATAATAATTATTAACGATGCCTTGCCTCAACCCAAGCGCGATCTGCTATCCTATATTTCATACATTATTGAATCTATTTTGCAATAACGAACAAACTGAGCGGAAAATTTCATGATGTCGGAACAAGCCCTCTGGATTAGTGTTAGTCCCACTCTCAAAAAGTTTCATCGCCCCTTATTAAAAACCCTCTCCCAAGAACTCACCATACGAGAATGGCAATACCAGCAAGCAGTCGATGAACCCTCTACCCTCGATCTTCCTCTAACTTTATTGCATGACTATCTCAAATATGGCGATCAACCCGTGCATTTATTAGGCCATAGTACGGGCGGAATTGTGGCCCTCCTTTATGCCTATCGCTATCCCGAACGGGTCAAATCCCTGACGTTATTGGGGGTTGGTGTCCATCCTTTAATTGACTGGCATGCCCATTACTATACCTATCGGCAACTGTTGCCCTGCAGTCGCGAAATTGTCTTAGCCCAGATGGTACGGGCATTATTTGGCCAACAAGATCCCAGACGCACGCAACAATTAGTCAAATGCTTAGAAGGGGATTTGCACGCAACGCCCTCTCCCCATTCTTTGATGCAACGCAGTCACCTGGAAGCCCAAGCGGTAGCCTCGCCGCTATTGGTGTGTGGCAGCAATGACGATGTTATTATTGATCCCTGTGCTTTGCATGATTGGAAAACTTACTTCAAGCCTGAGGATGAAATTTGGGAATGTTCCCAAGGGCATCACTTCTTTCATTATCATCATCCCCAAGCTGTGGGAAATGCTATTTTGAATTTTTTACAAAAGGTATCCTGTCATCAAGTTTGTGAGGAATCAGTGAATCCGAAATAACGAAAATCCCAAAGTTTATGAAAATTGCCACCTGGAATGTCAATTCCATTCGCACGCGCAAAAACCAAGTTTTAGATTGGTTAAAACAACATGAAATTGATGTTCTCTGTTTACAAGAAACCAAAGTCATTGATGACGATTTTCCGCGAATTCCTTTTGAGGATTTAGGGTATGCAGTTGCGGTTTATGGACAAAAAACCTATAACGGGGTTGCCATTGTGAGTAAACAACCGATGCAATCCTGTTCTTATGGGTTTAGCCCGATTGTTGGGGAAAATTTTGGCGCTGGCTATGACGAACAAAAACGGGTGATCAGTGCCGTCATTAATAACATCCGCATTGTTAATGTTTATGTTCCCAATGGCAGCAGTGTGGGGAGTGAAAAATATGAGTACAAATTGGGTTGGTTTCAAGTTTTAAAGCAATATCTTCAGACGTTATTAACTGACACCGACACCGAAATTTGTCTCTGCGGCGACTTTAATGTTGCCCCGGAAGATCGCGATATTTATGATCCTGCTGGCAAAGAAAATCATATCATGGCCTCTCCCCAAGAACGAAGCGCGATGGAAGCGATTAAATCCTTAGGCTTTCAAGATTCTTTCCGCAAATTTAATGCCGAGGAAGGACAATATAGTTGGTGGGATTATCGCACTCGGGCTTTTGCCAGGAATCGCGGATGGCGCATTGATCACCACTTGCTCACAGCAGGTTTATATGAAAAAGCAAGCAACTGTTGGATTGATATTGTTCCGCGCCAACAAGAACGACCCAGCGACCACACGCCGGTGATTGTTGAAGTTTAATCCCAGTTTAAACTAAAGTTTGGATAATAGGAATAGCCTAAACATGTTAATATAGGAAGCTATATGTTTTTAGTGACTGGTGCAACGGGACAAATTGGACGACGGGTAGTTCGCCTGTTACGGGAACGAGAAGAACCGGTGCGAGGGTTTGTTCGCTTAGAATCGAACTATAGTGAACTTGAACAACGGGGGGCCGATATTTTTATTGGCGATTTAACCCGAGAAAAAGATATTGCCAGAGCTTGTCAGGATGTTAAATATATTATCAGTGCCCACGGCTCAGGCGGCAATGCTCAAGCCCTGGATTATCGCGCCAATATTGACTTGATTGATCATGCCAAAGCCAACGGTGTGGAACATTTCGTCTTTATTTCTGTTTTAGGAGCGCAACGGGGTTATGAAGATTCTCCTACGTTTAAGGCAAAACGGGAAGTCGAAAATTATTTGAAAAAAAGCGGGCTTAATTATACGATTCTACAACCTTCCGGGTTAGCTTCCGATTTAATTCCCTTAGCCGAACGGTTTCGCAATACTGGGTTTTATTTAATTATTGGCGATCCCCAAAATCGAACCTCGATTGTGAGTCCTGATGATATCGCCAAAATTGCCATTGATTCGGTAACAATAGAAGGAGCAAGAAATCAAACCTTTCCGGTTGGCGGTCCCGAAGCCTTAAAACGAGAAGACATTCCAGAGATTTTTCGTGGGATTTTTAAGCGCGATCCCATCACCGTGAATGTTCCGCTGGTTGTCTTAGATACGGTACGGGAGGGAATTGGCTTCTTTGATCCAGATACGCAAAAGTCTTTGGGAACCTTGCGAACCTTGTCAGCCAACGAATTTTTCTGTACCCAAGCCGAAATTAATCAACTAGAAACCACGTTTAACATGAAGATGGAGTCTCTAGAAAGTTTCATCACTCGCTATTTAGGGACTTAAAATAAACAAGAAGACAATGTTGGATCAAAACAATGGATAGCAATAATTGGATTAAACAATTGCTAATGGTTGGAGTGGGCACCACTTCCCTCGTGGCGGAAAAATTGCGAGAGGTGAGTGAACAGTGGGTTCGAGAAGGTAAAATTAACCCGGAACAAGCACGAGAATTTGTGGATGATTTGATGCAGCAAATGCAGGTTGAACAGGGAAATATTGAAGAACAAATGGAACGTCAAATGCGCAATGCCCTCCAAGATTTAGGAGTTCCTCGTCAACATGAGTTGGATGAGTTGCGAGGACGGATTGATCGGATAGAACGTCAAATCAGAGAGTTGGAAAATCGATCCTGGCGTTAACTATACCAGGTAGGAGGCAATTTAATGCGAGAAATTTTAGTTAGTTTTGGCGTTCTAGTGGCTTGTGTTTTAGTCCTAATCGCCGCACAACTTGTTGATCAAGGAAAACAAAATAACGCGATCGCGTCCCCGGAGTCGCCTCAGTCGCAAACTTTAGTGGCACTGAGTTTAGAGGATGTGGCGGCTAAAGAAGACGTAAAAAGTATGGAGTCGGGGTTGCGTTATGTCGATATTGAAAAAGGCAATGGCAAAACCCCGCAACAAGGAGACACGGTCGTGGTTCACTATACCGGCAGTCTCTCTGATGGCACCAAATTTGACAGTTCCCGCGATCGCGATCGCCCTTTCTCCTTTACCTTAGGAGAAGGACAAGTGATTGAGGGGTGGGAAGAAGGCATTTCCACCATGCAAGTTGGCGGCCGCCGTCAACTGATTATTCCCCCAGAATTGGGTTATGGTCAAAAGGGGGCAGGCGGTGTTATTCCTCCCAATGCCACGCTCATTTTTGATGTGGAACTGCTTAGGATCGCTTCGTAACACCCGATCCCTGCGTCAAGCCGTAGAGGCGTTCTCCAGGAGAATGTCTCTACAGGGGGAATCTGCTACGATCCTTGGTCATTTTGTGCCATATTGCGAAATTCCGTTAAATCGGCATTAAAGAGGAGTTTAACGGTTCCCGTGGGGCCATTGCGGTGTTTAGTAATGATCACTTCTGCCGCATCGCGATCGGGACTATCCGGGTTATAATAAACATCTCGATATAGCATGAGCACCAAATCCGCATCTTGTTCAATGGATCCGCTTTCCCTTAAATCCGATAGCATGGGGCGTTTATTGGTTCGCTGTTCCACGCCCCGGCTTAATTGGGAAAGGGCAATCACCGGCGCTTTTAATTCCCGGGCTAAGGTTTTGAGACTGCGAGTAATGCGAGACAATTCTTGAACCCGGTTGTCGCCGCCGCCTTCCATTAATTGCAAGTAGTCCAGTAAAATTAAGCCCAATTGTCCTTGTTCGGCTTGCAACCGCCGCGCCTGGGAGCGCATTTCCATTACCGTCATGGTTGCGGTATCATCAATAAAGATGGGAACTTCGGACAGCGTGCCGATGGCGTTGCTAAATTTTTCAAAATCTTGGGTGCTTAATCGTCCCGAACGCAACCGATTGCTTTCAATTTTGGCTTCACTGGCCAGCAACCGTTGACTCAGTTGTTCTTTGGACATTTCTAAACTGAACAACGCAACGGGCAGTTTGGATTGGCCAGCAATGTAACGGGCAATATTTAAGCCAAAGGCCGTTTTTCCCATTGAGGGGCGTCCCGCCAAAATAATCAAATCTGAGGGTTGCAGACCGCTTGTTTTGGCATCCAAGTCGTAAAACCCCGTGTTGAGTCCCGGGCGTTTTTCTTGGTTATACCGGCTTTCAATATCGTCGTAGGTGTCTAGTAAGGTTTCGTAAAGCGGTACTAATCCTGACTGGGGGCGATCTTGAGTCAAATCAAAAATATTTTGTTCAGCGCGATCGAGAATCAGATTTAAGGCTTCTGTAGTGTCATAGCCTAACTGAATAATTTGGTGTCCGGCATGGATCAGTTTGCGACGGAGATATTTATCTAAAACCAGTTGGGCATACCCGTCAATATTAACGGCGGAAACCGTGCGATCCGCTAACTGGGCTAATTTTGCTTTGCCCCCGACTTTTTCCAACAATTGTTGATCGTCCAACCAAGTACTCACCGTCATTAAGTCTGTGGGTTTTCCTTGAGTTTGAAGCGCGATCGCGGCTTGATAGATAGTTTGATGGGCTTGGAGATAAAACGCCTCTGGCGGAAGGAATTCTGCCACCCGCGCGATCGCTTCTGGATCTAGTAGAATCCCTCCCAAAATGGACTCTTCGGCTTCCAGATTTTGGGGAGGGAGTGATTGATCGCTAATTGGGGCAAACTCAGCCATGACTTAAATGCATTCCGACTCCTTCATGCTAGCGGATGCTACTAAGGAGTATTCCATTATTGAGCAGTCAATGATGACTAACAACCCCCATACCTGATTAAGAATGGGGAATTTAAACCTTTATAAGGAAGCTACCTGAATTTCAATATAGGCTGTTACTTCTGGATGTAACTTCACTTCTGCCGAATAGAAACCAATCCTGCTGATCTCATCCGGTAAAACGACACCACGGCGATCAACCTCTTGTCCGGTAATTTCCTTAATCACATCCACCACATCTTGGGGCGTTACTGTTCCAAAAATTGCGTCTCCTTCACCCACTTGCTTGCGAATGGTAAAGCGGCCAACGGTTTCCAAGGCAGTCTTCTGATCCTGTGCTTCCTTAAGAATGGCCAATTGACGTTGACGTTCTTTTTCTTTGCGCTGTTCCACTTGTTTGAGTACCCCAGGGGTTGCCATACTCGCTAATTGTTGGGGAATCAGATAATTGCGGGCATAACCGGGGGCCACTTCGACCAAATCGTCAGCTTGACCGAGTTTTTTTACATCCTGGTGCAATACAACTTGTACTCGTTTTGCCATGATCTTTACTATCTTCTTTTTAAGGATCAATCAAAATAATCGCCACCTGGGTAATAAAAAGGTGGCGCAAACTTAAATTATACCAAGAAAATGGGCAACTGAAAAGCCCCGCATCTTCCAACGGGGCTGAGAACTTATTCTTTAATTCGCTTGACGTTTTTTGCTAAGCCTAAAATTTCTAGGAAGCGAATCGTCATCCACGTAATATCGAGTTCCCACCATTGCAAGCCATGACGTGCTGAATATTGATACGCATGATGGTTATTGTGCCAACCTTCGCCGTAGGTTAACAGGGCTACCCACCAACAATTGCGAGACTGATCGTTCGAGTCAAAGGTGCGATAGCCAAACTTATGGGTGGCGCTATTGACAAACCAAGTGCAGTGAAACACCGCAACTAAGCGGACAAATACACCCCAAATGACAAAAGACCATCCGCCAAGGGCATAAAGGAAAAGGCCAAATGCAACTTGAATCAAAATGAAATAGTTAGATAAGAATTGATAAACCGGGTCGGAATTAATATCTTGGGTGTATTTGGGAATATCTTTATCCGCAGGAATGTCATGAATCATCCACCCCATATGACTCCACCAAAATCCTTGATTAGAGTCATGGGGATCAGGATCATTATCGGAATGTTTGTGGTGAATCCGGTGTAAACCCACCCAATCAATCACGCTTCCTTGGGCAGATAGGGACCCGCAGAAAGCCAGAAAGTACTCTAACCATTTAGGAACCTCTAAACTGCGGTGGGTCAACAGCCGATGGAAGCCAAGGGTGACGCCGAGTCCGCCAGTCACCCAGTGCATGATTAAGGCGACTCCAACAGCAGACCAACTAAAAAATTGGGGGAAAAATGCCAGAAGGGCGACTAAATGAATGCTTGCGATATAGATAAACGTTGGCCAATCGAACGATAGTTTTTTTTCAGTTGCAATAGTCATGGACTAAATTACGTTTCCTTAATGAGCAGTTTAATGGTATTGTGCTGACTCTAGTGGTACAGATGCAAGATTATAATCCAAATAAATCCTTAAATTTTCGACAATATCGGCACAAACCAGGGTCTATGAAGAGTCAACTCTTGCTAGAAAAAGCAGAAACAGCACTATTTCCATTTTTTTCTGGAATTGACACCAAGGTCAAGCATAACTTTAAAAAGGTTCTACAGATCCTTCGACAAGAACGGGTAGGCGTACATCATTTTGCCAGCGTTAGCGGTTATGGACATGATGATATTGGCCGAGAAACGCTAGATCGGGTTTTTGCTGGGGTTATGGATGCGGAAGCGGCAGCAGTGCGCGTGCAGTTGGTTTCTGGAACCCACGCGATCGCGTGCGGGCTGTTTGGGGTTCTCCGACCCGGCGATGAAATGCTTGCCGTGGCGGGAAAACCTTACGATACTTTAGAAGAAGTTATTGGATTACGGGAATCCGCACCAGGATCCTTACGAGAATTTGGCATTCATTATCGAGAACTGCCCTTGACGTCTCAAGCTTCTCTGGATTGGGAGGGCTTAAAAACAGCAGTTAGCCAAAATACCCGCTTAGTGTTTATTCAGCGATCCTGCGGTTATAGTTGGCGAGATAGCCTCTCCATTGATGATATTCAAGGCATTGTTGAACTGGTCAAACAGCAAAATCCCAATACAATCTGTTTTGTGGATAACTGTTATGGGGAATTTGTGGAAACCCAAGAACCGCCAGCAGTAGGCGCCGATTTAATTGCCGGTTCTTTGATCAAAAATCCAGGGGGTACCATTGTTACGGCTGGTGGCTATATTGCCGGACGAAAAGACTTAGTGGAAGCGGCTTGCTGTCGGTTAACCGCACCAGGCATTGGCAGTGAGGGAGGTGCAACCTTTGATCAAAATCGTCTTTTGTTTCAGGGATTGTTTCTTGCCCCGCAAATGGTAGGAGAAGCGATTAAAGGGACACATCTGGTTTCCCATGTGTTTCACCAGCTAGGGTATCCGGTGAATCCCCTCCCCGAAACGCCCCGTCGCGATGTCATTCAAGCCATTGAGTTGGGAAGCAAGGAAAAACTGCTTGCCTTCTGTCGCGCTTTGCAACAGCAATCACCGGTAGGGTCTTATCTGGACCCGGTGCCGTCACCAATGCCGGGCTATGAGAGTGAGTTGATCATGGCAGGCGGCACATTTATTGATGGCAGTACCTCTGAGTTATCGGCAGATGGACCGTTGCGAGAACCCTATACAGTTTTTTGCCAGGGGGGAACTCATTGGACGCATGTCGCGATCGCGCTGGAAGCGGTTATTGAAGCCTTAGGCGCGATCGATGATTAATGTTAATAATTGTTTTTTTCTCTGCTTTGTTGCTTGTTTTACAGAAAAACTGAAATTTACTTCAAAAAAAGTCACAGAAAAGACTTCTTGGGTTGATGGGACATATGTTCCAATTGGGAATTATAGATCACTAAAACTTGTAAGTTTGTGCTATAAACGCGATCGTATCAAATACCATAGGAACATAAATTAATGACACAAAATCAAGAACATCCCAACCCAAAGAACCGAGGTCTCAACAAAGCAAAAATTTTAATTAGTGGGGGAATTGCTATCGCGATCGCTGGAGTGGCCTATGGGGTGTATTCTTTTATTTATACGCCACCACAAAATCTCTCCCCTTCCAAAAGTGCCCAATTGGTTCCCGATGAAGCCTTGCTCACCAGTTATCTTTATACGGATACCGATCCTTGGTCAAAACTGCAAGAATTTGGCAGTCCCCAATTAAAAGAATTAATTAAGAAAAAACAACCGAATTGGCAACAACTCTTTGAAGAAAATAACATTAATTTCCAGCAAGATATCCAATCTTGGGCAGGGGGAATCATGTTAGCTTACCTGCCAAACAGTGAATCGTCATCAGCTAATTCAGGAAGTTCCAATTCTAATCGCCAAGTTCAGTCAACTTCTAAGCCGAATTCAGAACAAAAAACAGGCAATGTTGCGCCACCGGAAGGGAGTTTTTTAGCCGTTGTTGGGATTCAAAATAAAGCTAAGGCCCTAAGCTTTTTAAATAATCAAGTAAAAGATCAGGAAAGTGTCGAAGTTGAAAAAACG
>JBDGQV010000186.1:42419-46103 GCA_042218725.1 Halothece sp.
AAGCTTTTTAAATAATCAAGTAAAAGATCAGGAAAGTGTCGAAGTTGAAAAAACGCAATACAAAGGCGTTACTATTTTTGAAGTAACCCAGCCTGATTCTACTAACTATGTAGCAAGGTTGAACAATCATGTGCTCGTTTCCGGCAGTAATCAAAATATTGAACAAGCAATTGATACCTCGAACGGAGAAGCGTCTTTTGCTGATAATGCTGGTGCCTCAAATGTTCTCCAGCAAGGCACCCAAATTGAAAATCCCATTGCCGAAGTTTACATCGCTGATTATTTTAAGCTATTTCAAGAACTATCAAAATCCTCTTCAGATACGCCACAATTTTCGGAAGATACTTTATCACAATTGCAAAAAATCAAGCAGATGGCTGCGGGAGTTGGCGTTGATGATGAAGGCATTCGCATGCGATTTTTGAGTAAAATTGATCCCAGCAATTTGCCAGATGGCTATAATGAAACATCACCAGGAAAGGTTCTCCAACAATTTCCGCAGGATACAATTGCTTTAATAACTGGAACTGGTATTGATCGCGTTTGGTCGCAACTCAATACGCAAGCTGAAAAAAGCCCAGAAGTGAAGCAAGTTGTTGGCTTAGTCCGTTCCACGCTACAGTCGTTTGGGTTAGACGCCGATAAAGACGTCTTTGGCTGGATGGATGGAGAATTTGGCATTGGTTCAGTTGCCCTTTCCTCGAACTCAGGAATATTTGGGCAATTTGGCATGGGAGTCGGTGTAGTTATGCAAACCAGCGATCGCGCGAGGGCAGAATCAACACTCGAAAAAGTTCAGAATATTGCGAAAAAACAAGCGCCCTATTTAAAGTTCGGTGAAACAAACGTTGGCAACGTGACAATTACTCAGTGGAAACTTTCGGAACAACAAACGATTTTGGGCCATGGTTGGTTGAATGACAATTCCGTTTTTATTGCTTTAGGCAATGGATTAGCGAGTAAATTTGCCACCAATCGCGATCAAAATTTATCCAATAGTTCTCAGTTCCAAGAAGTAACTAACACCTTACCCCAATCCAATGCAGGATATTTTTATCTCAATATGGATCAAGCAGTCTCTGTTGTTAATGAGTTGCCACAAGTTTCGAATCAAAGAATGCCTTCAGAATTGAAAGCTGTTTTGAACTCAATGAATGGGATTGGTGTAACTGCAAATTGGCAGGATAAATCGACTAGTCAATTAGAAATGTTGGTTTCCCTCAAAAAAACAAGTGAAGTATCAACAAATAATCAACAGTCAAAACCTGAACAGTCAACAAATCAATAAAAAAAGCTCTTAATAGATGCTAAAAATTATTGGCTGCTTGTTCCTGATACATTTGTCGCAATACTAATCCGGGATCAATATATTCTCCGGCATACTTTAGGCCCCAATGCAAATGGGGTCCTGTGGTTCGTCCGGTCATGCCAATGCGTCCAATGCGCGTTCCGGTAGCAACTCGTTGTCCCTCTCTTAAACGAATGCCGCCTCCACGGTCAATGAAAACTAACCCGTCACTTGTTTGGTGAACACTCCCTTTCAAATGACAATAAATATGTTCCCATTGCCCGGATTGAATGACTATCATCGTGCCACAGGCTGTGTGATCAGATAATTTGCTGACTCGACCGCCCCACCAGTTGCGAATATAACTGCCTAAGGGGGCGGCTAAATCCAATCCCCGATGAAATTGTTCTCGCCCACTCGTTGGCGACTGACGATAACCAAACGGAGACGTATAGGCTTGAAAATTTTCGACAGGAAAGGAGGCATCCAACCATTTTCCAGTACTGGGACGGTTGGCCGCAACATTTTGTGCCTGGACAGAAGGCGCTTTAATTGCAGAAGACACGCCCACTGCACTGACACTTGCCATCATCGCTAGCAGTATTTTTAATCTGAATTGTTTCCAGAACGTGATGTTTGCTGGAAGAATTGCACCTGATCTCACCCCAAGATTTTCTCTGATCATACCCCACACCTTTACCAATGGTTAGAGTGACTTCCTTTTATTGCAAGAGATTTCAAAAGGCGTCATCCCCAACGCGCAATAAATATGCCTGTAAAATTACATTTTTTGATGATTTTGTCAACTAGTTCATCAAATCTCTTGATGACTTGTCCACAGCGGAAAAGACACTATAACGATACAAAAGTTTACAATAGAGATAGTTTATTCTCATAATTGCAATGTCCAAACAGGTAAGTGTAATTGGTGGCGGCATTGGTGGACTAACTGCAGGGGCTTTACTTGCTAAGCGCGGTTATTCCGTTACTGTCTATGATCAAGCCTATGTGCCCGGCGGTTGTGCCTCCACATTTAGACGTCATGGTTTTACCTTTGATGTGGGGGCAACCCAAGTTGCCGGATTAGAATCAGGGGGAATTCATCAACAAATCTTTACAGAGTTAGGCATGGATGTCCCTCCAGCAACCCCTTGTGATCCTGCTTGTGTGGTATATCTACCTGGAGAAACAACGCCGATTAACATTTGGCGTGACCCGGAACAATGGCGACAAGAACGACAACAGC
Source organism: Halothece sp. (assembly GCA_042218725.1). Lineage (GTDB taxonomy): Bacteria > Cyanobacteriota > Cyanobacteriia > Cyanobacteriales > Rubidibacteraceae > Halothece. The sequence goes on from JBDGQV010000186.1 coordinate 44,954, forward strand.
ACTTTCCGGGAAGTGAACCGTTTTGGCAACTGATGGAAATCCTATTTGCCATTAGTTGGCGATTTCAGGAACGCAATCCTGTTTTGCCTCCTCGCAATTTATGGGATATGTGGCAACTCGTGTCTGCCATACGCCCTGATACCTTGTTGACATTGCCGTTTACTTTCCTAACAGTAGGAGATTTGTTACGACTGTTTCGGCTGCATGGCGACAAGCGATTGCGAACCTTTCTTGATATGCAGTTGAAACTGTATTCCCAAGTCAACGCCGATGAAACAGCCCTTTTATACGCAGCGACGGCATTAGGCGTCTCCCAAGCCCCACAGGGAATATGGCATTTGCAAGGCAGTATGCAGGTGTTAAGCACTCGTTTGGTAAAAGGGTTGAGAAAACATGGGGGAAAGCTGCGACTGCGTCATGGCGTTCAAAAAATTCATTGTGAGGAAGGAAAAGTTACAGGAATTACCGTTAGCAATGATAAAACCGGAGAAACCTGGCGGGAAAATACAACTGCCGTGGTGGCAAATGTAACGGTACAGAACTTATTAAAGTTGTTGAATGATCCCAATAATTCCTTTGGTGCATCTGACCTTTTCCTGAGAGGATACCAAAGACGGGTGGAAAATTTACCCCCTGCTAACGGGGCATTTGTCTTATATCTAGGGGTTGACCGTCGTGCCATTCCAGACCATTGTCCCCTGCATCTGCAATTTCTATATGATTATGATGGGGTAGTTGGTGAAAAGAACTCGCTGTTTGTTTCAGTCAGTCAACCCGGAGATGGACGTGCCCCAGATGGACAAGCCACCATTACCGCATCTTCGTTTACGGAAGCGAGTCAATGGTGGACGAATACTGCTGAGGAATATGAGGCGTTGAAGCAAGATTATGTGGAAACAGCGATGCAACGCCTTAGTCAATACTTTCACCTCACCCCAGAGACAATTATTCATCAAGAAGCGGCAACCCCAAGAACGTTTGCTCGTTTTACAGCACGGGAATCCGGTTATGTGGGCGGATTAGGACAACGGGTTTCGACATTTGGTCCATTTGGGTTTGCCAATCGAACACCGATTAAAAATCTCTGGCTAGTGGGCGACTGTACCCATCCCGGAGAAGGAACAGCCGGTGTCAGTTATTCCGCCTTAAC
>JBDGQV010000187.1:0-5636 GCA_042218725.1 Halothece sp.
CCTCTCTGCTGAGGCATAAATATTTTACTAACGAGATTGGGCGTATTAGGATTACGCTTTTGCATATATTTAACCCATTCCCAAGATGCCCAACCACGAATAATAGAATAGTGTTTTTCTAAATAAGTTGCCCAATCAGGATGAATGAATAGTGACTGACAATCTTTATAGTCTGTCCCATCAAATTTATAAAGGGGCTTTTTGAAATCAAAATATTTTTCAGCGATAGCTGGCATTGCTTTTTCTAAATCATTACCTCGCCCCTTGCTAACGTTGTGTGCCTTAAGTTCAGCATCTAAAAACGATGCAATCAGGCGAAACGGGACATAGCGTTTAAGATGAGAAATTGAATCGCTTAAATTTTGAGAAGCAATGGTTGTCCGTAGTAATTTTTTATCGGCATCAGTAAACTTGAGTATCGGTTCTGTAATATCTAAGTTAAAAGAATCTAACTTTTGAGCAATTTTATCTTGCGTTCCAAAAGACAACTTAAAGTAAGTGTGAGGATACCAAGCATTGGCTAGCATCTCTACAATTATTTCTTGGAAACTAATCGAAGACAGAACTTCAAACTGTCGCCGTTTAAGAATATCTAGAAGAGACAGGAAAAACAGATATTTGTAAGATGTTGTGCAATCTGAAAAAAGGCGAGATAGGGCAGCAACATCCACTTGATCGGATTGAGGCAGTTGATTAGACTCAACTCTCATCAATCTTGGGGGTTCATTTGTTGTTAAATGACCTAAATAAAGTTCGACAAACTCTCTTGAGGCTTCCGGATCAATCGCTTGAATAGCTTGAACAATTTCTGTCACTCTTTCAGCACTGGGATCAATTTGTCCATGAAACCAGCGAAAAATAATAGGACGACCAACGCCTAGCTGTATTGCTAATTGGCTTTGACTGATATTGTAAGAGCTTAATACTTTTTGGAGTGCTTGACCTACTTTTCCCATATTTTTAATTATGGCAAAGTCAGTACTTGTTATCGTTTATGATAATATTATTGTTATCAAATTTGATAACGGCTAATCCTTGCCTAAGTCATAACTATCGGAAATTATTGTAGGTCAAATGGAAAAGTCTTTTAATTGTCTTGTCTGTGGGAAACTTATAGATCGCAGTTCATTTCATCCAGCTTGCAAGAAAACTTGTGGCAGTGTTGAGTGTCAAGCGGTTTATTCCAGGGAATCGATTAGAAAGTTCGATCAAAATCGGCAACGCCAACGAATTAAGGAACTAGAAAGAGAAGGTGTTGATCTGGTGACTTGTGGAATATGTAACCAAAAATTTGAAATGATTGGTTTGAACCATTTGAAAACTCATGGTTTAACAGTTCAACAATATGTAGAACGTTATCCCAATTTACCCAGACTGAACTCTCGTATGAAAGCTAAACGAGGCAAGCAATCAAAAAATAATTCTCAATATTTGAAATATCAAGGTAAAACGATCAACAAACAATTCTACGAGTTTATAACAGGCTCTTTATTAGGGGATGGTTCACTGGAAAAACGTTCTGATAAACGGAATGCTCGTTATGCTGAAGGCGGTAACAATCAGCAATATTTAGAATGGAAATACAATTTTCTGAAACAATATATTCCTTGTTCTTGGCGTGAACGTTTATCGGCACCTCACACCAAAACAGGCAAACAATATCAAGGTTGGTGGTTAAGAACTACCGTTCATCCTGATCTTACTGACCTTCAAAAGCAATGGTATAATCCAAAGAAAATTGTTCCTCAAGATATCATTCAAAAATATTTAACTGAATTTGCTCTCACAGTTTGGTTTTGTGATGATGGTTGCGTATCTAATGGAATTTTTATTTATACAATGAGTTTTTCTGATCAAGAAGTGGCGTTTTTAGTCAATCTTCTTAACGATCGGTTCAGTTTGTCAGCGAAAATTCTAAAAAACAAGAATAATCAACCCATGATACGTTTTAATGCTGAGTCAAAAGATAGGTTTAGGCAAATTACATCTAAGTTTAAGATCCCAGGGATGGAATACAAACTTGATTTTTAGGTAAAATCGTTTCCAATTCTTTGAAAACCTGCGATCGCAGACCGACAATCTCAAAGTGCTTAACTGCAAATCGCGAGGGATCTCGAAACAGCACTTCAAAATGTTCTGGACCTAAAACGGGAATAAATGTCCCATCTTTATACACCCCAACATCATCGATATGATAAAGCAAAACCGCAGCAAGTAAAACGGGCACGGCACCCTGTTTAACCCCATAGGGCGGTTCAGAACCTGGCATAAAGCTTATCCAAGGATTGGATTTGTTCCGTTGCCTCTAAACAGAATTCCTCGATCGCGCACCAAAGATTCCAAACTGTGGCATTATCTTCTGGGGGAAAGAAGCCCCATTCTTCTCCTTCTTGGCGATGAATCCCCGTTTCCCCTAATAGGGAATAATACATGCTAACTTCGGGACCATAACCTTGTAAGCCCAATTTCTCCTGATCCGAAGACGCCATCATTGCTTCGATCAGTTCGCGCCTCGCTTTTGCCGCTTGGGAGGTTAGCTGACGCCGATTGATCAGTTCATTCCAGAGAATGGGAGTTCGATGATAAGCGCGATCGCAGACTTCAGACAGTTTGGCATTAAAATCAGTCACGCGATCAATGGGAGAACGTTCTCCCTGTACCCAACATAAATGGGAGTTGCTAGCAATGTTGAAGGCTTGATTGAGGGTATCATCCAGTAACTGTTCCGCTTCCACAACCCGGTAACGAACCTCTCTTCGGGCAACCCCATCGCTAACCAACTCGGGGGCAGTGCTTTGAATCGTTTTCAGCGCTGCATATTCCCGCGTGCGCATCCGCAACACATCCAATTTACTCGTTCCCAGGATGATTAAGGGTTTGCCATCTGCTGTCGTTGCCGGAATGTTTGAGGGCATTTCCGGATCTAACCAATACCCCACCAACCCATCGCAATCAGAACTTGAACAGGAAAGTTGCGTTAAATCAAAACTGCTATCAAGATAATGACATTCAAAATAACGCAATGTCCCAGTTTTGTAGCTGTGGCGTTGTGCCACTAATGGGTTTAGCGGCCGCAGCGAAGAGAGTAATTCAACCAGATCTGACTGTTCTTTTTCCAAATAAGCAGTCAACTCGCTATCAACATTAAAGTCTGACCCTTGCCAAAGGCGCAGTTCATTCAGTTGACGACGATGGGTAATCAGATTTTTTTGTAACAGTTGGTCAATCACCTGATCCCAATATTGCACCTGATTCTGAACATCTTCCTCTTCCACGCCACTGGGCAAATCACACATGGCTAAGGGAACTAAGTGACGAGTAGCTCGCAATTCCCCGGTCACTGTCACCAAATTCAAGATACCAATGGTCTTCAGCGTTCTGACATAGTCGGGATCGAGATGTTTGGCATCGGCAATTAAATCTTGAATCTCCACCCACCGCTGTAGATTCGGTCTAGAAGCTAATCCCATTCCGGCTGCTTCAATAAAATAATCATAAACCTGATCTAATTTCAGTGTTGGTAAGATATCCGATTGAACCGAAACCTCATCTAAAAACCGTTTAAAAGAGTAAGGTTCAGCACTAGTTAAAAAGGTAAATAAAGAGCGATCATTCTGGGCGTAGCGATGGCAAAGAATGGGTAAAACAAATGCTGAAAGCGGATGTAGCGGATAAACTTCACTAATAATTTCTTGAGAAAATTCCTCGCTTTGAATGGCATCTTGAATGTAGGTAAACCACTGTTGCGCATAATTATTCAAAGCACATGAAATCGGGTCTGATTCAGAGTGGTCAATCGCCCTAGCAATCAGGCGCATCATTTCTCCTGCCGATTCAGTGAAGGGAATATCTTCAAATCGCCCTTGTATTTTTGCCCATTCATTGCGTTCAACGGTTGCTAATCTTTGACCGTATTCAGCAAAGGCTTGATGGAGAATTCCTAATAAATAAATTGGTGTATCCGTTTGTTCAGGAAGTTCAACTAATTGTTGCAGTAAATATAAATCTTCGGTTCCGCCTTGATACGCCGCATCTTCTAAATTTTTGCCCAACTCATCTAAAACAATAAAAATACCTCTATCCGCTGTTTGACTGACTCGCTTAACCAGTTGCAGCGCTTCTTGATTGCCCACTTGTCTGCCTTCTTGAATTTCAACTTGCAGATCCACTAATTCTCGATAAATTTTGGGCTTGCTACCTTTTCCATGCTTCCAGAAAAACTCTGCCCCATTAATTAAGCTGCGAACAATGGTTTGGCTAATCGGTTCTCGACTGCCCGTTGCGACTGCCCGGAAAAAGCCTGATTCCGGTAAATTGGCTTGCAACATCCGATAATCGGGACTGTCGGTTCCCAATGACGCCTCAGCAATTTCCAAGGCTTTCTCTCGCATGGGATGATTGGTAGGGGCAACTAATGCTGATAAATAATGGGCAAAAGCCGATTTTCCTGTGCCGTAAACACTCGTTAACGTCCAAGCGCGATTTCCCTCCGTCTGGGAGAATCGAGTAACAATCCGTCGCAGACTGTCAACCGAACGATTCGTCAACACATAGCCCTCTAAGGCGGATGGGGTCTCTAGATCCCGTTCCAAATTTACAGAACGCGAGTAGCGACGGTTTAGACGAATGTATTGAGAGAGTGTTTGTTCGGTCATTGAAAATTCCCACTTCTACCTTGGAAATACTTGTCTAGGATATCGTCTGCTAAAAGCAATGGGTCTTCTTTGAAAGAAAATTGTATTAATCCCGCTGTATCAGAAAGGGTTAGGGCTTCCCAGGAATCGCTCACTGCTTCGATCGCGTCATAGATGGCACTTTCAGACAACTTAAAAACCAGTCCAGGACTTCCCATTTCGTAAGCCAGGGTAGAAAGAGAAACCGTTTTTTGTGTTCCTCGGGCAGCGGCAAATTCTAAAGCAGTTGCCACAATGATTTCTGCTGGCAACGTAATTTTGGGACCAATTTTGAAAAGATAATGTTTGGAATCGCTTGTAGTTTGAATTAAATTGAGCGTTGTAAACGGCGAGTCAATTGAATCCTCAGTTAGTTTATTGGGATCCCCGACTTCGGCATACATTCGCAACAAGCAGGTAACATCTTTTTTAATCGAAGATTCAGCAATTTTTTTTCCTAATTGCGTCTTATAGTTTTGGAGTTCTGAAACTAATTCTTCACTGCTAAATTCAATTTGTCGGAAATAATTGAAAACATAATGCCAAGCGGCGGCTTCGCAAGTGGGTTTGAGAAGATTCCAATGCAACAACCATAAAGATGCCGGATCTTCTAAAAAGGGATCCCATCCGCGATCGCTGAGCAGTTTTTCACCAAACTCAGTAGGCTGATCGTTCTCCAAAATTTTGAAAGCGCGACACCAGTATCTAATGGAACGCACCATGTTTTTTCCCACACCAAGTCGCACTGGTGCATCTTCTTGTAGAAAAACCTGAGAGGTTTGACTTGCTGCATCGAATCCTTTCTTTAACCAACCGAAACGAGGATGAAATGTTTCGTGGCGAGCAAAAACGGGATTAACTTCTTTGGTATAAGTAAACTTATTTATTTCATTCCCATTAAGTTGTGTCATCAAAAATCACAAAAATATTTAGGCTTTTAATAAAGAAATACCATATTGTTGA
>JBDGQV010000188.1:0-2889 GCA_042218725.1 Halothece sp.
TTAATTTGAATCCTGCATGACCTCATTAGCTTTATTTTTCGCCCTCTGGCGAAGTGCAAGAACGGGAAAGGGAAGGCTTTGCCTGACCCTTACCGATTAATAGGCGTGCAAGAAGCGCGATTCTTACCGATAAGACGAGCGAAGCTGGTCTTCTTTTTTAGTGCAAGAATTTCAATCGGCTGGTGGGTCTGCAAGACTTGCCAGCCGTGACAAACTTTTAGAGCGTGCCAGTGAGTAAATTTTTCTGTTTGAGCAATGAATGACACTATATGGGGGACGGCAAAGATTCGTGAATTCTACTTCCATATCTCCATCAAAGCCTTATCCTGATGACGTTTCAGAAATCAGAATTGAATATACTCTTGTAAAACTCAGCTAATATCAAACAGATTGTAGAAATTTAGCTAATTAGAGACTAAATTCACTGGCAGGCAATTAGCTGGAGCTGACTTTGCCGAAAAAGAACCTTGGGCAATTGAGGATGTCATGGGTCAAAGCCTCATGCTGGTGTATCTAACTTCAGGGTACTTTGCCGAAAAGGAGTTCTTTTCGGCAGAGTGATGTTTTTTAATTTTCTTAGCTGATTAGTAATCTTTCGGGGTAGCGAGAGCCTAAAACCTACTCAGAGCAGTAATTTGAGGGGGATATGGGAGTAAAATTCACGAATCTTTGCCACTCCCCTATATCAGGAAAGCACAATTTGGCGATGTAGATTTGACCAGCTAATCAAAAACTCGATTTATCATATGCACTGTATTGTTTTTTCTAACGAGCTTGGTCTCGTCTGAATTCTTCCAACCTTTCTTCTAATAATTTTTCGAGTTCAATTGCTTGTTTTTTTATATCTTTCACATCTGAAATAGCTTTTGTTAACCTATCTTCTCCTTGTTGTTTTTGGTCTCTATTATTTTTTTCTCGCTCAAATTGCCCATCAAAATCATCAGGTTGCCCGTATTGTTGAAACATTTCCGGAACAAAACCATTTGAATTATTATCTATTTCTTGAATCCGACTCTGGATTTCTGCTATACGCTTTTTGATAGGTTCTAACTTTTCGATTGGATCTTGTGACAAGATGTTTTTTATATAGTTTACGCCTATTAATTAGACTATCAAAAATCTCGATTAAATGAAAATGAGTCTGATTTTACATATCGACGCAATAAGGCGGTTGACTCCATTTCTTCTCACAAATCCTCGCAACATAGCTTGCGGTAATGATCTTTTCCAACAGCTACAACAACAGCGCGATCGCGCTCTAGAAATTACAAAAACGATCGCTCCGAAGGAGCGGTGACCCTCCGGGTCAATCGCGCCGAACCAAGCCACAGAAACTAAGTAGGATAAGCCCTTCAGCGACTCAAGAAATGGATATCACACCGAATAATTGGGCTAGCGATGCGGAGGGGGAGTCCAAAGGACCGGAGCGTTAGCGAAGCCCGGAGCGCAGCGACCCGAAGGGAACCGAGGGAAGCCCCCAGAACCAACACAAAAACAATCTCAACTATGCACAGTGGGCGCACTGGACTAATTCTTGCTTTTCCCATGCAAACACGGCATAATAAAAGAGTGGTTGCACTGGGCTAACTAAGAATGAATACAGAAGCAGAACAATTATTTCCTGTCTCATCCATACCGAACCGCTACGGCATTGGAAAGCAAACCGCACTCAACCGAAGGAATCACCTGGGCATAACACCCATTAAACAGAAGGGAACCAACTACATTACCCCGGAAGATTTGGAACTGATGGATCAGCTTCATGAATTCTTGCAAAAACCGGGGACAAAAATGTCAGACTTTCCTGTTCCAAGTGAATCCACTACACCCACTGGGCACAGTGGAAACGGGGCAATGGTTAACACATCAGAAACAATCGAATCGGAACCAAGCCAGGATTTGATTGCATTGATTGACGCGATCGCGCGACATACCAAGCCAGAAAAGCAACCTCTGGATCATTGGGAGCAATTAGAAAAAGCCTGTAATAACGGCTGGCTTATTACAACTAAGGAAGTTCATCAACTCTGCGGTGCTAAACCTTACGGAAAACAATGGCAACGGGGCTCATTTATTTTTACCAGAACTGGAAAGATTGGGAATCAAGCGGCTTGGTTGGTGGAGAAATTATAGGTGTAATAAATGGAGTTGGAATGAAAAATATAAAAATTGGGTAGAGAAGCACTCCACCCTTACTCTCTATTAAGACTTTTCGTAATAACTATGTGCCGTTAAAAAGGAAGGTGCTTCTCAACTTCTTGCTTAGCATCATTGGCAACATTAGCCGCCTCATCAGCAGCATCGTTAGCAACATCAGCCGCTTCATCAGCAGCATTTCGCATTTCATCCGTATTTTTATTAATAGTACAATTTCCCATAGCTCCTGCCGAACTCAAAGCAGCTCCCTGAGCAGCTCCAGGTACAGCTCCAATTCCTCCTGCAGCTGAGCCAACAGCAGCCCCAGTAGCGGCTCCCATTGGAGCTGCTTTAGCACCTTCTTCAATGCATTGCCATTCTTCGGGATCTGCTTGCGCAGGAGTAGATACAGTGAAAACTCCGAGTGTAGCAAAACCAGCAACAATTGCAGCTAAACGAGTCATTTTACGGTTCATAGTAATCCTCCTTTTTCTTATATCTCTTAGTAAATCCTTCTTTGTTGCATTAGTTTGAATAGCTTAGTCTTATGCAACTCTGTAGCTAATTCAGTTTTACTGAAAGAGCTAAAAGCAGGAGGAATTAACTTTTTCATGAACTGGTGTTTAGCTTGTAATTAATACTGTCCCCTTGATTATTGAACTTGTAGCAAGTTGGTTTAATGATTGCGCGATCGCGCACACTATCATCAACCCAGCCACAACTAGGAAATTGGGAGTAACCAAGAAGCACAAC
>JBDGQV010000189.1:0-2115 GCA_042218725.1 Halothece sp.
TGCTGGCTTGTTGGGGAGAGGTTCCCGTAAAATCGATCGTTGCGCGACGGGTTTCCGGATTGATGCTGATTTTAACTTGAATTTGTCCGCCTGTATCGAGTTCGGTGCAGTAACTGCCCTCGGTTAAATTATCAACCACCTTTTGCACCGCGAATTCCGCATTGTTTTGAACATGGTACATATAGGTTTGCACTGTTTCTAAGCCAAACTGTTCCACCATGCGATGCAACTCTTGTACGCCTTTCTCATTCGCAGCAATTTGGGCTTGCAAGTCGGCAATATTTTGGTTGGGATTGCGCACGGGATAGTCGCCTGCGGTGAGTTGTTCCAGAAGGGCTTGTTCGCGAAACTGCCCGTTTTCCACTAATAAGAAATTGTCCAGCAATACCCCTTCTTGTTCGATGCGGGTACTATGGGGAGGCATGGAACCGGGAGTAATCCCGCCGATATCGGCATGATGGCCTCGGGAAGCCACATAAAATAGCGGGGACTGGCTTGCTTCAGTAAATACAGGCGTCACAACCGTGACATCCGGCAGATGGGTGCCGCCGTTGTAGGGATTGTTCAACACATAAACATCCCCCGGTTTTAAGTTTTCCTGTTGGGCTTGAATCAAACTGCCCACACTTTCGCTCATCGACCCCAAATGAACGGGAATATGGGGGGCATTGGCAACTAACAACCCGTCTTGATTGAAAATGGCACAGGAAAAGTCTAACCGTTCCTTGATATTCACGGAATAACTGGTATTTTGGAGCGTGGTTCCCATTTGTTCGGCAATGGAACGGAATAGATTATTAAAAATTTCCAGTAAAACCGGGTCTGGGGTTTCTGCATTCGCTTGGGAAGCGTTTGGAGTAAGTGCCGTTTCCGCCTCTGAAACTTGTTTACTTAAAATCAGATGACCTTCATCGGTGACACTAGCTTCCCAACCTAGTTCAATCATATTAGTACCGGTGGCTTCAATAATAATCGCCGGACTGCTGATGATATCTCCCGGTTGTAACTCATCTCGTTGATAAACCGGCGTATCATGCCAAGCATTGCCGGTATAAACGGGAACAGTTTTTATCGGTTGCGGCGGCGTTGCTCGGTGACGGGGAAGGGATTTTTCAGCTAAGGTTTCGGTTTCGCAAATCAGTTCCACTGACACCGCTTCGACGACTAACGGTTTCCCTTCCATGGCAAAGCCATAGCGTTGTTGATGCAGGCTTTCAAATTCAGTCTGCATCGCTTCCATGCTGGCGAAATTAACCAGAAGCGGAGAATCCGTTCCTTCATACTTGAGATGAACTTTTTGCTTAACGGTGATGTCTTCTACTGAGGCAGCACTTGAAGATGCGCTCGCACCGCTTTGTTGGGCTAACTCCTGTTGGGCTTGTTCCATTAATTGGGAAAAGATGGGGTCTAATTTTAGGTCTGGGGTTAACCTCGCTTCCACTGCTTGTTCCCGCAATACCCGAATATCGGCTAAGCCAATGCCATACGCCGATAATACCCCAGCATAGGGATGAATTAGCACCCGTTTCATGCCTAGGGCATCTGCAATTAAACAGGCGTGTTGTCCGCCAGCGCCGCCAAAACAGCACAGGGTGTATTGGGAAACATCATAGCCTTTCTCCAGGGAGATTTTTTTAATGGCATTAGCCATTTTTTCCACGGCAATCGCTAAAAAACCAGAAGCAACCGATTCAGGAGACCGGTTATCGCTAATTTTTGCTGTCAGTTGTTGGAATTTTTCTTCGACAATCTCGGTATTGAGGGGTTCATCGCCATTTTTGCCAAAGACTTGGGGGAAGAATTGCGGTTGCAGTTTCCCCACTTTGACATTACAGTCAGTAATCGTGAGCGGACCGCCATTGCCGTAAGATGCCGGTCCCGGAAATGCCCCGGCAGAATCAGGTCCCACTCGGTAGCGCGATCCATCAAAGTCGATGATGGAACCGCCGCCCGCTGCCACGGTATGAATAGACATCATGGGAGTTTTGAGGCGCACCCCCGCAATTTCCGTTTCTAAGTTGCGTTCGTATTCCCCCGCATAATGGGCAACATCGGTGGAAGTTCCGCCCATATCAAAGCTGATAATGTTGTCATAGCCGGCAATTTGACTGGTTT
>JBDGQV010000019.1:0-1669 GCA_042218725.1 Halothece sp.
AAAATGAATTGCTATGAATCGCCCGATCGCGCCCGCCAAAGTAAGCTGGGAAAAACTTCCCGATGATTACATTCTTCCTGATGATCCAGTGGACAACATTACGCAACCCGCCCTTGCTGAAGCCCTCAGTGACAGTTTAGACGTTGCTGATTATTTAACGGAAACGGCGTTTACTTGCACGAATTACGGTATTTGTGCCGTCGTCAATGACAAAATTGTCGTTAAAGCCCCTGATTGGGCGTATGTGAACCAAACTTGGGTATCTCGCGAAGAAATTGAACGAAGCTATACCCCCATACTTCAAGGAGAGGTTCCCACCATCGTGATGGAATTTCTCTCAGAAACACCAGGGGGAGAATACTCGATTAAGCCTACCCATCCGCCAGGGAAATGGTTTTTTTACGAACAAGTGTTGCAAGTTCCCAACTATGCGATTTTTGATCCGCCCACCGGGAATTTAGAGGTGTATCGCTTAGATCAATGGCAACGATATGATTTACAACAACCCAATGCGAAGGGATATTATTGGATTCGGGACATGAACTTATATTTGGGCGTTTGGGAAGGATCGCGCCGTAATCGCACTGGCTACTGGTTACGCTGGTGGAATCGAGAGGAACAGTTGTTGCTGTGGGGAACAGAATTGGCACAACAAGAAAGAGATCGCGCCCAACGCTTAGCGGAACAACTCCGATCGCGCGGGATTGAACCGGATTCTTAAGGCTTCAATAACTTGATCACCGGTTTAAAAATTAAGGTGATTAAATACGCGATCGCGCTAACTAAAATAATTGTTGCGCCAGAGGTTAAATTAAACGTATAAGAAACCCCTAGCCCTACTGTAATAAAAAGAAAACTCAATACAGTTCCTAACAGCATCATCGCTTTTAAATCTTTCACAAATTGGGCACTTAACGCAGCCGGCATCGCTAACAAGGCAATAACTAAAATTAACCCCACCACTTGCATCATCATCGCCACCGCCAGGGCAATAATTCCCATTAATAATAAATAAATTTGATTGACTGGCAGATTCCTAACCATGGCAAAGGTTTCATCAAAGGATATGGCTAGAAATTCCTTATAAAATAAATAAACTAACAGAAGAATAACCACATCAACGGCTAACATAATCCAAAGATTTGTCGTGGGAACTGCCAAAATACTCCCAAATAAATAACTTTCTAATTGCGCTTTATAACCGGGGGTTAAATCTGTTAAAATTACGCCAATTGCCATGCCAATCGCCCACAGCATCCCAATTGCCGTATCTCGACGCAAACTTTTATTTCGTTGTACTGCTCCCATTAAAAGCGCGGAAAAAATACTAAATCCTAATGCTCCTAAAACGGGATTAAACCCGAAAAAAAAGCCCATACCAACGCCGCCATAAGCAGCATGAGCAATGCCGCCAGCAACAAAAACAATGCGATTGACAACGACTAAACTGCCAATCATTCCGCCGGCAATACTGACTAAAAAACCGGCAATCAACGCGTTGCGAAAAAACTCATACTGCAGGGCCTCAATCATGATTATTGTCCTGTTGATGTTCGGCTAAAAACCGTTGTGGAACATGAACTAATTGCTGTACGGTATTGCCATAAGTTTCTTGAAGCATTTCAGACGTAACTTGATTGCTGCTATGATAGTGTAGTTTTCGATTTAA
>JBDGQV010000190.1:0-4996 GCA_042218725.1 Halothece sp.
GCTAAACTTAAAATATACTCGGCAATGCGAGACGATGCACCAGGTTCTCCCATTCTGCGTTTGCCATTATCAGTAATTAATTGTAGCCGATCCGGGTCGCTAAACAATTCTTGGAGAACATCAGCCACTTGAGCGGGTTGTTTCACTAAGATCACAGAGGCACCGAGCAAACGGGTTTGGGCTTCGGCAAAAGCAGGGGTATATTGCGGTCCTTCCCCAGGAAAGGTAATGACCGGTTTTCCTAAGCCCACAAATTGTTCGGTTGCGGTGCCGGCCATGGCAATGGCGAGATCGGAGGCTAGCAAACAACTATGATAGGCATTTTGGGTGAGCAGCAACTGGGTTGAGCGTTGGTAGAAGACGACGCCTTGTTCATCCTGAATGGGAGTAGAAGGGGAAGAATCTGTATCTTGTTGCCATCCTCTACTTTGCAAAGCCTCACAAAACGGTTCGAGATTGAGATGGGGCGCGATCGCGCCTAAAAAACACAACCGACGTTTAGTTTCTCGCATCAGAATCCTTTCAACTGCTTCTAAGATCAGTTCCCAATTTCTCTCAGCTTCTGGAGAACGAGAACCCGGCAGCAATAAAATCCGCAATGCTCGTTGGGTTTCCAATTCTTCTCGAAGCGGGGATTCTGGAATTAACCCATCCATCATGGGATTGCCAAAATCATAAGCGGGAATATTAAACCCTCGCAACACGTTCGTCGTTAAACCGTCTCTGGGAAAGACGCCCCGACAACGACGTTGTTTCATCAAGCAACGTTCCCAGGGCAAATAAACCGACCCCATTTTCCGTTCCCAAAAAGAGGTTTTCCCCAGCCAACCTGCCTCATCTCGCAAATAGTACTCAGACTTGGCGGTTCCCACAAAAAGGTAATGGATTCCGCTTAACCACGCAAATAACAGGGGAACAATATCGCCCACTGCCAGAATCAAGTCTCCTTGTTTTCCCCAATTCCGCACGGCTTTCAGTTGCGCTAAAGTCAGCGAAATTAAACCGCCGCGAACATCCCGCCACAACTCTCGGGCATCCATATAGATAAAGCCCCCCGAGGGCATCGTCTTCACCGGGGTAATAATGGGAATGCGCGATCGCTGATAGGCAGTTCCATCTCCAACAATGGGCAGTGCCGAAATCTCTATCTGATTGCTTTGTTGACGCAGCGCTTCGATAATACGAACAGCAATGACATCTTCCCCGTGACCATTGCTAAGGCAGAGTAATCTCAAGAGATTTATTGTAATATCGTTTAGTTTCCCCTTCTAAGTTACCATTTCCAACTTCTAAATAAACCAGTTTGTTGTAATCCAGTAAATAACCTCTCCCCAAATGGAGAGAGGCTATTCTCTTTCGCAGATGCGTTAACTAACTTCTAGAAGGAGAAGGTTGTACGAATCAGGCCTGTATAAATGGTGTCGTTATTCTCATTGCGATCAGGATTAAAGATCGCAGCAACACCAGGAGTGATAGAAACATTGTCGTTGACAGGGAAATCGTAGGAAACTTCAGCAATATAGGTACGATCTTGCTCGATTGTTTGACCGTCTTCAGTGTCATCGAAGAAGGGAGGGCTAGCAAAAGCAATGCCTAACTTGCTTCCTTCTTTAGCAAGATCCAAAAAGGATAGATTAGCTCCGAAGGTCCAACCTTCTGTACTAAAGCTCCCGGTAGGAAGTGCAAGAGCAGTTTGGACTGAATTTTTCACATCAACTTGACGATCAAGATAGCCAACCCAACCGCCAACTTCTACGTTAGAACCGAGTCTAAATGCCGTATGGAGGTCAATCGTATTTTGAGTTAAATCTACTGGTTGCGCATCTAAGTCAGTGGAACTTCCTTGACTAATTTGTAGTAAGTTATAGGTTAAACCAATATCAAAATTTTTCCCTGAATAATTTAAATTCGCACCGGCATTGTAGTTTTCAAAGAGTCCGAATTCCGCTTTATTGGTTAAGTCTGTACTTGTGGTGTAACCTAAGCCTAAGCTGATCCGGTCAGTAAAATTAATGTTGGTGCTAATGCCTGCCCCATCAGCATCGGTTTGACTAATATTGCTTAATCCAGCAAAACCGCCTTGGGCATTAACGAAGGCAAAATCGGCACCATCAAGAGCAAATTCGTTATCTTGAGTGAAGTCATTAATTTCGCCGCCACTGCCAAAATTAGCGGCCCAAGTTTCGTCAACATCCATATCGTTGGCGCCAAAGGCAACTTTAATGTTGTTGCCCAGTGGAAACGTGTAAATTAAATCTTCTAGTGCAAATGAGCCGCCAGTATCTTCCTCATCTTCCAGTGTTGTATCTGGGGTACCAGTTCCCAAATTCTCAAACTCACCGAAGTTAGCTGCTTGAAAGCTCACTTTTAATTCATCTCGTCCGGTGAAGCTGGCTTCAAAGTCTAGCACAGCGTCATAGACAAAGCCTAGGTTGCTATCAACTTCCTCAAGATTTCCTTCATTGTCATCTTCATCATTTCCCCCAAATGCAATTGGGTTGAGAAATTTAACCGTACCGCTTAATTTGGTGGTTGTGGAGAACTGGTTATCTTCTAAGACCGCAACACGACCTTCTAAGTTATCAACGCGAGTTCCCAGGGTCGCTAATTCCGCTTCAAACTCTTGGGTTAATCGTTTTAAGGTCTGTAAATCTTCTTGCGTGACCTCACTGCCTTGATTGGAAGCAATGAGACGTTCAATTTGCTGCAAACAAGCATTTAAGCCGGCTGCAAATTCATAACGGGTCATTGACTGGTTGCCGCGGAAGGTGCCATCGGGATAACCGGCAATGCAACCGTAGCGTTCTACTAAATTGCGAAGCGCTTCAAATGCCCAGTCGTCAGGGGAAACGTCACGAAGTTGGAAGACGCTATTGACCTGATTTAAGGAATTGCTATTCCCACTGCCTTGATTATTATAGTTTTCAATTTGCTGTAATACGTCTTGCTCAGAACTGCTGTTAGAACTTTGAGCAAATACGGGTTGCGCTTGCGCAGTGATAAAAGACGCACCTAATAAAATAGGGGCAACTTTAAATAGATTGATCAAATTAGAGCTAGCCATCATACCTCACACCAAATAAGACTTACACATGAAATCTTCTAATCTTCTCTGATTTTAATCTAAATTTGGGGGAAGATCAATGTTTAGCGGGTAATAATACTGAAAGCTTCAATTCGCTAAGAGTTTCATGAAATAAGGGTTTCAGCTAAATCGCTTCTTATTCAGTGAAGCCACTTCTTCGACTGTCACAAGGGTTTCCTACCCCAAAGGTTAGAAAAGTATGTTGACTACATTTCATTCTAATTACTAATTAGAAATCAAAATCACCAAGATTGAGGGGCTTTAGTAAAACTAGCTAAGATAGCAATGCTTAGGGGTTGCTTTTGTTAAGCCCAAATCACGAATGACTATTACCAGAAGACATTTTTAACATTTAGGGTTGACGAATATGACAGGGAAAAACGCTAGAAAAACCACTGATGTCATTGTGATTGGCAGTGGCATTGGCGGCTTAAGTGCAGCCAGTTTACTCGCTCGCTACGGCTTTCAAGTGACAGTTTGTGAGAGTCACACAATTCCTGGCGGTGCTGCTCATGGATTTAAACGTCAAGGATATCTATTTGATTCCGGGCCTTCTCTCTATTCCGGGTTATCGACGACTTCACCGAATCCATTGCGACAAGTGCTTGATGCCATTGATGAAACGGTTCCTTGCGTGAACTACGATACTTGGGGCTGTTGGTTGCCAGAAGGCAATTTTAATACCGCTGTCGGGGCCGATCAATTTTGTGAGGTATTGCAAGAACTGCGCGGTAACAAAGCAGTCACGGAATGGCGACAACTTCAACAAGTAATGGCCCCTCTCAGTCAAGCTGCTGTGGCATTGCCTCCCCTAGCCGTACGCTCGGATTGGCGTATTCTACGGACGATGCTCCCTTTTGTTCCCTCTCTGACCCGGCAAGGACCTCAAATGTTCCAATTAATGGGGGCGTTTCATCGCGTTCGAGATCAGGTAATTACGGATTCTTTTTTGCGCAACTGGTTAGATTTGCTATGCTACCTCCTTTCCGGATTGCCAGCGAATGGTACTAGTGCTGCAGAAATGGCATTTATGTTTGCAGACTGGTATCGCCCCAACGTTCAGCTGGATTATCCCGTCGGCGGCAGTGAAGCCTTGGTGAAAGCTTTGGTGCGAGGCTTAGAAAAATATGGGGGAACCTTACGGTTAGGGGCAACTGTTGAACAAATTTTATTAGACCGAAATCGGGCTGTGGGCGTTCGCCTCAAAAATGGGGAAGAATTGCGATCGCGCTATGCTGTCATCTCGAATGCCTCAGCTTGGGATACTTTGAATTTAATTCCTAAGTATAAAATCCCCGGCAAGTTTCGTCAAGAAAAAGCATCACTGCCTCTCTGCCCGAGTTTTATGCACTTACATTTGGGAATTGATGCTGCCGATCTTCCTAAAAACCTGCCTTGTCATCATATTATTGTTAACGATTGGGAAAAGGGGGTTACTGCACAACAAAATGTGGTTTTAGTGTCGATTCCCTCGCTGGTTGATCCGTCTCTGGCGCCTCCGGGCAAGCACGTTATCCATGCTTATACCCCAGCCAGTGAACCCTACGAACTCTGGGAAGGAATGGATCGCCGCAGTGCTGCTTACCAACAACAGAAAGAAGAACGTTCCCAAGTGCTGTGGGATGCCATTGCCCGTTTTATTCCCGATATTCGCGATCGCTGCGAGGTAACTTTAATTGGAACGCCGCTTACCCATGAACGGTTTTTAAGACGATATCGAGGCACTTATGGCCCTGCAATTAGTGCAGAAGACGGGCTGTTTCCTGGGGCGCAAACGCCTTGGAAAGGATTGTTGTGTTGTGGGGATTCCACTTTTCCTGGGATTGGTTTGCCTGCTGTCGCTGCTAGCGGCGCGATCGCGGCGAATACTGTTGCTTCGGTTCAACAACACCTGCAATTATTGCGCGATCT
>JBDGQV010000191.1:0-21839 GCA_042218725.1 Halothece sp.
TGGCGGTATGGGAATTATGCTGCTAATTTAGAGTATTTGCAAGATAGCTTAAAACACTTAAAACGGAGTTTCCAAAGATTGCAGAAATAGTACCGTGTATTATTATGATCTTTCTAAGAATTTGCCAAGTTTATAGCAATTCCTAATCTGTTTAGGTACAGCAAATAAGTATAAACAAGTTCTGAGAATTATAAAAAATACTTTATGATTTAAATAATTGCTATATATTTAATACATCGATAAGAAAATTAATTAATTTATTTAATTCAGGAACTTCTTTTCTAGTCGTTTCACTAACCCAATGATTATCATTAATACTGGCTGTATTTGTTTTTCCTGGTTTTAAGACACTAACAAGTGTAGCAACTAAAGCTTTTTGATAATCCTTCCATTTCAATTCTCTTTCTGTAAAATTGGATAAATAAGCCTTTCCTCGCTTCATATACTCTGAATAAGCTACTTCTCCACATTGACATAACAAATGATCGAGTGTTCCTCGTGAAGCATTATCTGGTAAGACATAAATACCTGTATAAGTTGAACTAGTGTTATCAACAATACCTGGCTCGTTGGGAAAGTTTTCAAAGTATTCCTGAAAGCACTCAACATAAGGCTGAATAACCTGATTTAAATTTTGATCATCGGCATCTGCAATTACAACAAAGCTAGATAAATCAGTTTGATATTTACGTTCATTAGTTAGAATAGCATCAACATTCTTTTTTAAATTACTACCTTCACCTCCATAAATCGCTATTGAGAGAGAATCGGTATACAGTATAGAAGGCATGGGAAGGCGTTTGTATAATTCTCCTTTCTTAGTTGGATAAGAAGGTACTAACTTTTTCCAGAAAGGGTCTAATTTTTGAATTACTCCTCCGTCTGTTTCTCTAAAGTCTTTAAATCCTAATAATTTTAAAATTTTTCCAATAAATGCTTGGTCATGATTGCCCTCAACAGCAATAAAAGCATACTCTACCATCTAACTTCTTGACCTAATTCTTCTCTCAATATATGCAATTTTTCAGAATTAAAACGTCTTGCTAAATTTTTCCCATTTTCTCCTTCTAAACGATATAGAACAAAATCTTTAGAGGAATTATTATCTCCATTTAAATTTTCCCTTGCTTCTATACTTTGCAAGAGGGCATCGACTGCTTCTAAACTGTGGGTAGTAGCAAATAATTGCACTTTCATTTCCTGACAAGCTTTAATCAGCCAAGTAAAGGAACGATCTAAAACTTCAGTGTGAATGGAACTTTCTAGCTCATCAATGAGTAAAACGCCTCCTTTTGCTTGTACTAAAGTTGATGCAATGTATAATAAGCGTCGCACGCCATCTCCAAAAGCGCTAAGGGGAGCAACACCAATATCTTTATGGTTAATATATAATCTTTCTTTACGATCCCGCGATGTTGATAAAATTTCTAGACCGATAATTCCTTGATCTAAGTTTTGAAGTAATTCAATAATTTCTGATTTAAATTGTTGTTTGATGGCATTAGATAATGACTTAACTTGAAGTTGCTCAATACGATGAGAAAAGGGGCTGATTGTTTCTACTGGAAGAACTAAATCTGAGCGTTTTTTTCCAAAAATAGATCGTTGACCTTCCCATAATCGAAATGTTTTTTCTACAGTTTTATTTGCAAATAAATCTAGTGGTACTACAGTTTCTGCTTTTAACGATAAATCAGCTCCTCTTTCAATCAACTCATCACTAAAAACTTCATCTTCTATTTCTTCTTCTCTCTCATTTTGGTCAAACACTCCTTCTATTGTTTCTTCTGTATTATTTTGGCTAACTGTTCCCTCTATTTCTTCATAATTTGCTTGTAACTTCCTTAATTGAAAAGCACCTTCTCCGGATATTATTACTTGCTGTGAAGTCTCTTGCTGATTTTGTGGAAATAACCAACGCAAAGCATCCAATTGAGGTTTTCGAGAAAACTTAATTTCTCGACTCCAAGCTGTGTTTAGCCATGCTTTGGGATCTAGAGGTTGACAATAGGTCGCAATTGCTTCTAGAACACTAGTTTTACCAGAATTATTAACGCCAACCAGTAAATTGATTGTTCCGAGATCGCGCAATTCTAAATTTTTTAAACCTCGAAACTGATGAATGGTTAAGTGTTCTAGATTTTTTGCCATTATTCCATCTCCGGATCATAAGTAGAAACAACATACAATTCTTTGAGTTGCTTCTCATCAACGTTGCTAGGCGCTTCCGTTAACAGGCAACTGGCTTGTTGTGTCTTTGGAAAGGCAATAACATCGCGAATGGAGTCTTCCCCTGCTAGCAACATCACCAACCGATCCAAGCCATAAGCAATGCCCCCATGAGGCGGTGTTCCATATTCAAATGCCTCTAGCAAGAACCCAAATTGTTCTTTGGCTGCTTCTAGAGATAAGCCAATGGCTTCAAACACTTGTTCTTGCACTTCCCGTTGATAAATGCGGAGACTGCCGCCGCCGATTTCAATGCCGTTATACACTAAGTCATAGGCTTGTGCCCGTGCGGTTTTGAGATTGTCTAAATCCTCGGGATTGGGAGCAGTAAACGGGTGATGCAACGATTCTAAGCGTTTCTCATCAGGATTCCATTCAAACATGGGAAACTCAGTTACCCACAGCAGATTCATCGCGTCTTTATCGATTAAATCTAACTCTTCTCCTAAAACTTGACGCACGCGATCGAGGGATTTGTTAACCGTTACGGCATCTCCTGCTCCAAATAGTAACAAATGTCCCGGTTGTGCCCCGGTGCGCCGCAATAATTCTTGTTTTTGTTCTTCGCTGAGGTTATCTTTAATGGCGCCAATGGTGTCGATTTCCATGCCTTCGCGCACTCGCATATACGCTAAACCTTTCGCACCAGCAGCCGCTGCTTCTTTGAATAAGTCGCCGCCGGGTTTAATGCGGACATTGGAAATTTGCTCGTTGCCGCCGGGGATGGGTAAAGCTTTGACTAAGCCCCCGCTTTTTACCGCATCGGAAAAGACTTTAAAGCCGGAGTCTTGAACAATATCGGAAACTTGCACCAACTCTAGGCCAAAGCGCGTATCAGGGCGGTCAGTGCCGTAGCGGCTCATGGCTTCATTATACGTTAAACGGGGGAAGGGACGCGGGAGATCAATCCCTTTAACGGTTTTGAAAATATGGCAAATCAGGCGTTCGTTGAGATCAATGATTTCATCTTCCGACAGGAAACTCATTTCCATGTCGAGTTGCGTAAATTCCGGTTGCCGATCCGCCCGTAAGTCTTCATCCCGGAAACAGCGGGCAATTTGATAGTAGCGATCGAAGCCCGACACCATCAATAATTGCTTAAACAGCTGAGGCGACTGCGGGAGGGCAAACCATTTGCCTGGGTTTACCCGCGAGGGAACCAGATAGTCTCTTGCCCCTTCTGGGGTGGAACGGGTAAGAATTGGGGTTTCCACTTCGGTAAAGGCTTCTTCGTCTTCAAGAAAGCGACGGATGGCTTTGACAACTTGATGGCGCAGCTGGAGGTTTTGGTTCAATCGATCGCGCCGTAAATCCAGATACCGATATTTGAGGCGAATGTTTTCTCTGACAGCATCGGCTTCTTCACTGGAAATTTGAAAGGGCAGTTGTTGCCCGACGGCATTGAGAACTTCCATTTCATCGGCGTAAACTTCCACCTCGCCGGTGGGAAGATTGGGATTAATGGAATCTTCCGGGCGTTGGCTGACGCGCCCAGTTACTTTGATGACATACTCATTGCGGACATCTTCCGCTGTGGGATAGGAATTGGGGGTGCGTTCGGGATCGCTGACAATTTGAATAATCCCGGCGCGATCGCGCATATCGAGGAAAACCACGCCCCCGTGATCACGACGACGATCGACCCAACCGTATAAGGTTACGGTCTCACCAATGGTTGAAGTTCGTAATTCTCCGCAATAGTATGTCCGCATAGGTGTTACTGATTATTCGTTACTGGTTACTGGTCGCTGATTTTGAATCATTGCCCATTGTCCACCATTGTTCCCCTTGGATCAAGGTATGAACTTGCCACTCCGGGCGCGATCGCGGATAATCGGAACGATAATGGCCGCCGCGGCTTTCTTGGCGAAACAAGGCGCTTTTGAGGACTAAATAGGCTGTATCCAATAGGTTAAATGTTTCTCCTGCCCAACGCAATTGTTGTTCTGCTTCGGAATGATGAAATTTGATGGGATAGCGGGCTGCCTCCCCTTGAAAAAACTCAGCAATGGCGAAACTTCCAACTTCTTTTTGCCAAGCTTCCACCTGGGCTAACCCTTGGGCTAATTCTGCTTCCGTGCGACAAATTCCAGCATCATCCCACATCAAAACTTTTACTGCTTCTCGCAACTGCTTTAAATAGGCAACTTCTTGTTCCCAATCGGTGTCTGTTAAGGTCTTAGCCTCTATGTCAGCAGCTGCTGTTTCTTGTTCTTCTAATTGTTCCACGTGAAACCCTTTAAACTGCTGTCCAAATACCAAGCATTCTAGCAAGGAATTGCTCGCCAAGCGATTAGCGCCATGAACCCCAGTATTGGCGGTTTCTCCTACCGCATACAATCCGGGAATGGAAGTTTCACTGTTAACATCTACTGCAATGCCTCCCATCCAATAATGGGCTGCGGGGGCAACCGGAATGGGCTGAGAAAAAACATCAATCCCATGAGACTGACAAACTTTAATGATATTGGGAAACCGATACTGAACGCGATCCTGAGGAATCGGGCGTAAATCTAAGTAAACCCGAGCATGAGCCGGATCATCGGCGGTCTTTTGTAGATGGTTGTAAATGGCCCGACTGACCACATCACGAGGGGCTAATTCTCCTTCTGGATGATAGTCAAAGGCAAAGCGATAACCCGTTTCATCCACTAAATGTGCCCCTTCCCCTCGTACGGCTTCTGTAATTAAAAACCGCGGCGCGCCAGCTTTTGTTAACGCTGTTGGATGAAATTGGAAAAACTCAACATCTCGCAAGACTGCACCAACTCTCCAGGCTAAAGCAACACCATCCCCCGTGCTGACAGTGGGGTTAGTGGTTTGGGCAAAAACTTGTCCGCCGCCACCGGTTGCTAAAATGACTGCCGAGGCTTGCAGCAATTGAACCTGATTATCATGTAAAAGACGCAATCCCTGGCAGTGTTGGGTTTTGGGATTAACATCCAATTGCAGAACAAAGGCTTGGGGAATGACTTGAATATTGTCACGGGCTAAGACCTGTTCTGTTAAAGTATTAACAATGGCACGTCCGGTGGTATCGGCAGCATGAAGCACCCGCGGGTGAGAATGAGCCGCTTCTAAAGTCATCGCTAAATCTTCCCCTTGGCGATCAAATTTTACGCCCAACTCCACTAAGGTTTCGATACTAGAAGAAGCATTTTCCACCAAAAAGCGAACTGCTTCCGGGATACAAAGCCCCACGCCAGCGTTTAAGGTATCCTGATAGTGATTTTGGGGAGAATCGCCAGGCGCGATCGCGGCCGCAATTCCTCCTTGTGCCCAATCACTGGCACCAATTTTAAGATTATCTTTGCTGACGAGGGCAACTCGCAGATGTTGGGGAAGACATAACGCAGTATAGAGTCCTGCTGCTCCGGCACCAACAATAATAATATCAAACTGCATTTTTGGGAAATTCCCTTAACTGAGCGATCCAAGTAATATAGCACTTTTTATCTTTAGTCAGGTACATCGTTTGTCTTCATTATTTTTACTTGCCATTGATTGATTCCAAGCAACAAATTACAAAACTTAGACCCTTAGCATACTTCAATCGCTTAACTAACGCTATACTAATCTATTTTAATTCTTTGTTGTTTGCTGTCTAATGCAAATGTCTAAATGGTTTTATCGTTTGATTTGCAATAAACTCAAGCTTATTTATACATTCAATCAATTTCTCCAATTTCAAAAACATAATGTTGCGTTTTATATTGTTATCAAAACCATGATTATATGATATTTAAATTGCAGATATTGTTTAGTACATTCAAAAAACGATGTCAATTTATGACTTCAAATCTGCCATTGCACCAGTCTTACAATTACACTATATCCCCTTTCCAAGGACAGATTAATGTTAACAAGAAAAACAATTTTTGCTTCTATATTGCTTATTTGATAACTGATTTTATCATTCTTAAATATTTTTAATTAATTCGTATTCACAACCACTCCATTGATTACGAAATTAATCAAATTTTCCTATAATCAATTAAAGTTTGGATTGAATTAGCATTCCTAATCATTCATGACCGCTTAAATTTCCCTTCGGCTTCAAGATAGGTTTGGGCATAACATAATGATATCCAACCAACCTATCTTGAGTAATTATGAATCACTAATCACAGAAGTTACCAAGGTAAAACTTGTCCTTTAACCCCATGCCAAAAGGTACCAGAATTATCTAAATTGAGTTCAGCAATGCGTTGCAATAACCCTTGTACCGATTCAGCGGTGGTAATTCCAGAAAAATCTGTCATGCGCGTTCTCACCATACCGGGATGTAAAATCCCCACAGCAATGTTATGAGTCTTTAAATCTTCAGCAAGGGATTTTCCAGCCATACTCAATGCTGCTTTTGACATGCGATAACCATAATAGCCGCCGGAAGTATTATCTTCAATTGAGCCCATACGACTGGTCATAATAATAATTTTACCGCCTTGGGGAATCATGGGAAGCAACGCTTTCGTCACCCGTAACGGCGCCACGGCATTCACTTGAAACTGGCGTTCTAAACTTTCAAAATCTAAATCATCTAAGGAATTAGCTTCAATGATACCCGCATTATTGATTAAAACATCAATGGTCGTCCCTTTTAAGCGTTGGGCAAGTTCGGCAACTGACTCATCAGAAGTAACATCAATGCCGGCTTCAATTTGTACTCCCAAGTTTTTTAATTCTTCACTGGGTTGCCGACAAACGGCAATAACGGTTTCCCCTTTTTCTTGGAGTTGTTTACAGTATTCTAAGCCAATGCCGCGATTAGTGCCGGTAATTAGATAAGTTGTCATTGTTGTTTCCTCTCATTAGTAAAATAACATTAGGGATTGAAACAATAATCGATGAAAAATCCAACTATCAAGAGAAAGAATGTTAGGGAGCAATGGAGAGGATAAGCTTGCCCTGCTACAATCTGGCTAGGATACCCCTTCAATGAATCAACTAAAAGCGTAGTCGCTTATAATCAAGGAGAGAGGAGTGAACTCGTGCAAACTGTTAAAGAATACGTCCAGCGCTGGTACGAGAGCGGACTTGCTCCAGACGAATACATCTGTCATAGCAAGCGAGGAAACCTCGTCGATATTGAACATGCTAAAGATGGCAAACGACAGACGGTTCTTACCTTCTGCACCAATGATGTATTGGGATTGGTCCAAAGTTCTGCTGTCAAAGATGCAGCCATCAATGCAATCCAACATTATGGAACATCCAATAGTTCCTGTTCAGTTCTCAGTGGACGCATTGACTTGCATCGGGAGTTAGAAAATGAAATTTCCGAGTTTAAACAACTTCCCCATACCCAATTATTTCTCAATGCTTGGATGGCCACCCAAGCTTTAACTGATGCCTTTTGTCATCTAGCGATTCCAGTTCCTGGATTTGAACATACTAGAGAAACGCTTATTCTGACAGATGTTCTCAATCATGGCTGTATTATGTCAGCTGTGGTAAATGCGAAAAACCGGTCAGGAAAAGTATTCGGTCATAGTCCCAATGTGCGCGTCAAAGCATACCGACACTGTGATACCGAAAACTTAGCTCGCAAGTTAAAACGGTATGCTCGTCCTGATGACCGAATTTTGGTGCTTACTGATACGGTATTTTCCATGGATGGGGATATTGCCCCCTTACCGGAAATGATTGATGTGCTTTCAGAATATCCAGGCAGTGTTTTATTTTTGGATGAAGCACATGGCAGCGGTGCCATTGGGCAAACGGGACATGGAATTTTTGAGCATTTTCAAATGACGCCCCAAGATGCCATTGAACGTGGGGTCGTTCCCCTAGTGATGACGACATTTTCTAAATTTGCAGCTTCGGCTGGGGCAGCGATTAGTTCCCATGTTGAGGAACTTATTCCTTTATTAAATGTGTCTCCCACTTCTATTGGAACAATTTCTCTTCCCCCACCCACCACCGCGGCCGCTTTGGAAAGTATTCGTCAGGTGCGACAAAACCCGCAATTGGTCGAACAATTACAGGAAAATACCCAATATCTGCGATCGCGCCTTCAAGAAGCTGGCTTTGAAACCCTTGGCGAAACCAATGTCATTCCTGTAATTCTTCCAGAGGACATTAATCCCAAACATTTTGGCCGAACCATGTTAGAAGAACATGGCATTTGGGTATCACCGATTTGGTTTGTTGCCAAACCGAGAATCCGGATTACTGCCAATGTGCTTCATACCAAAGCCGAAATGGATCAGTTGGTTTCGGCCATGGCGCAAACTCGCGATTTATTCTATCAGCCTGTAATTAGTGCTTAAGGTTGGATTTTTCTTTACTCCTCACTCTCTGACTTGTTGTCTTCACTAATGAATAACTGTGTTTACCTCCCAAACTGCTGTTTCCATCGAATCTGTTACCACCCCTACCCAACAAGAACAATTCTTAAACCTTCCTTGGCGGGTTTACCAAAATGATCCCAATTGGGTTCCGCCCCTCAAAAGCGATGTTGCGGAACAACTTTCTTCGGAGAATCCTTTTCTTGAGTATGGCAAATTCCAGCAATTTTTGGCCCTGAATCAAAAACAAGAAGCAGTGGGGCGAATTGTTGCTGCCGTCAATGAACGATTAATTGAAAAAGAAGGCCAAAATGTGGGTTTATTTGGCTTTTTTGAATGCATTGAAGACCAAGGGGTGGCTTTTGCCTTGTTTGAGGCAGCGGAAAATTGGCTGCGTCAACAGGGCATAACATTGATGCGGGGTCCCATTGATTTATCCACTCACAATAACTGTTTATGGTTGGTGGATGGGTTTGATTCACCGCCGCAAATTATGATGCCCTACAACCCGCCTTACTATGAATCGTTTTTCTTAGCTTATGGGGGAGAAATTGCGAAGGAAGCTTATGCTTACCATATTTCTTTCGAGCAAGGGTTAGATGAAAAATTTGCCAGAGGCTATCGGGTGGCTTGTCGGTCAGGAATTACCTTTCGCCCCCTGCATACGAAAGGGGAAGCTTTTGAAAGGGATGTCGGGAATCTCTATGACTTATTTAACCGTACCTTTACTGATAATTGGAGTGCCACCCCTCGCACCCAAGAAGAGTTTATGGCCCAAGCCCGTTCTTTGCAAAGTTTAGTGGATCCTGATATTTTCCCAATTGCAGAACATAATGGGGAAATGGTGGGCTTTTTCATGGCCCTTCCCGACTACAATATCGCCTTGAAACGGGTTAATGGCAAATTGAATTGGTGGGGAATCCTGAAGTTTCTGTGGTATCGCCGTAAAATTAATACGGGTCGTGTGCTTGTTATTTGTTGCTTGCCGGAATATCGTCGCAAAATGGTTCCCTTGGCGCTGATTTATGCTGCCTTTCAACAGCAACAGTCTTACAAGGATGCGGAACTGTCTTGGGTTTATGAAGATAATGATTCCTCCCGCCGCCTAATTGAAGAGACAGGGGCAAGGATTTATAAAACGTATCGCATGTACGAGAAAGCATTATGAAGGTTTTAGTAACAGGGGCAAATGGATTTACCGGTTCTCATTTAGTCCGGGAACTGGAACAGAGGGGATACCAAGTTGTCGGTTTAGTGCGCCCCAGCAGTGACTTATCCCGGTTGGAAAACTGCAATCTCGCTTTGGTTAAAGGAGATCTCTGCGATCGCGCTATTTTAGAAAAAGCCATGTCGGGGGTCGATTGGGTGTTCCATACCGCGGCTTATGTGGAGTTGGGATTGGTCAATGCTGAGGCCATGTCGCGGGTTAATATTGAAGGCACCCAAGCGGTGATGGAAGCGGCGCAAGCAATGGGGGTTTCCAAAGTGGTTTATTGCAGCACTATCGGCGTATTGGGAGATACCCAAGGCCGGGTGGTGGATGAAACCTTTGCCCGAGAACAGGAAGGCTTTTCTTCTGCCTATGATTGGACTAAATACGAAGCGCAAGTGATTGTGGATCAAATGGCCCAACAGGGATTGCCGGTGGTAAGTGTCTTGCCCTCGGGGATTTTAGGCGCCGATGATCCCCATTTCGGGCAAATTGTCAAGTTATTTAAGCAAGGAAAATTAAAATTTTGGCCAGGGCGCGATCGCGTGACAGGCGTTGTCCATGTTGATGATCTCGTTACGGCCATGATTCAAGCTGCGCAAATCGGTCAAGTGGGAGAACACTACATTATCTCTGCCGGCGAACTTAGCATTGGCGAAATGTTCGACTATCTTAGCCAAAAAACCGGTGTCTCTCCCCCCAAAGAAGCCCCACAATGGCTAATGCGAATACTTGGGAATCTTCTCAGTCCCATTGGCCATCTCCTGAACTGGCAACCGCCCCTCAGTCGGGAACGAATTCATTATATCTACGATCGCTGTGTGCGCGTTGATGCGACAAAAGCGAAAACCCAACTCAACTGGCAACCGCGTTCTGTCGAGAGGATTTTAAGTGAACTCATTAATCAGCCATAATGGCGCATTCGGTCATGCAATTGGGGAAATACTTATCGTTAGAAGAATTCTGTACCTGCAGCCAAACTTATCAAAAATACGCCGATCAAATTGATCCGTATCCCAAAAATCCCGAAACGATTACCGCAATTAAAGCTTTAAATACCGAACTTATTGACCCGATTATTGATCAGTTTGGACGCGAAAACTTTCAATTAACCTATGGTTTCTGTTCTCCTGATTTAAAGCGATTTCTCAATAAAAAAGACCCAAAAACGGGGATTAAAAATGGTCGCATCGATCCCAGTCGCGACCAACACATGGGGCATGAAGTAAATCGTAACGGCAATTATTATTGTCAACGTTTAGGGGCATCCTGCGATTTTTTAATCATTAATGTTGATAGCGAACAAGTTATTGACTGGATTGTTCAAAACCAATTACTCTTTGATTCGATTTATTATTACGGTTATACAGAAGAGGGAAAACATCGGCCCATTCACATTAGCTACAGTCCCCAAAATAAACAGGCCATTTGGGCATTTACTGCCAAAGGAACTCCCACTCGCAAGGGCACAGAAAAGTGGCGCCATTGGTTAGAAAATCGAGCTTAATACTCCACATAAACTTCTTGAAAATCAAACCCACTTTGAGGATGATTTGGTTGCGACGGTTCAGAAGCGTTATTGCTTGTATCAGAGTCAGAAGCTGTTTTCGAAGTATCTACTTCTGAGAGTAATTTTTCTGAGTGTTGTTCAATTTCTTCTAGACGTTTTTCAATTTGTTTTTCCCGATTTTTGAGATTTTGCAGTTCTTGTTGTAAACGATTTTTTTCCACACTCATCTTATACAGTTCCAAATGAGTGGTCGCTTCTGACCGTTTGCGGGGAATACTGCTAATTTTAGGATGGATGGAACGTTGATGAGGACGAGCAGCCATTTTTGATTCACTCCTTAAAACGATCGCGTTGCTTGGCCTGTTCAGAGATTCCTTGATTTGAAAATTAATTCATAACAAGTCATCAAGGGAAAAAAGTACCTCTTATCTGTCCATTCTAAGATTAATTACAATAAAAAATAGCCGATCAAAGAAGCTCCGATCGCGTAGTAAGCAGTGGGAAGCAACAACCGACGAATTAAAAGCCCTTCTCGCCCCATCATCGCCACAGTTGCAGCCGCTGCTACCACATTAGACACACAAATCATATTGCCTGCCGAAGCCCCAACGGTTTGTAGGGCAACTATCAAATCTGCGGGCAATTCGGTTTGTTCAGCAACCCCAAACTGAAACAAAGAAAACATTAAATTGCTGAGGGTCACACTACCGGAAATAAAGGCGCCAATTAACCCAATCGTGGAGGCAAACCAAGACCAAGATTGGGTAAAAATGGCCGATGCCTGATCCGCCAAATAAACGGGCATACTGGGTAAATCCAATTGATTGGTTCCCGTACCAATAAACACTTGCGCCATGGCGACTGCCCCAGTCAAAGGAATCACCGCTAATAATAGCTGTTGTCCAGCTTTCACTAGGGCTTTTTGGCATCCTGCCTTCGGGAGACGAAACAGGAAAATACTGATAATGACCACGACAATAAAAATCGTAGGTGGTAAATAAAGGGGCGTGGAACTAATATCCACTTGCGTTCCCAATACGTTTTCCCAATGCAAACCAACCCCGAGTAACCACTCTTTAAACGGCAACACCTGTAAACGAGATAACAGCAACAATATAGCGACTAAACCATAAGGCAACCAAGCCAACCATGCCGGAAAAGACTTGGAGGTACTAGTTTCCCCTTGATAACTTTCACTAATCCAACTTTCCGGCCACTCACTGGCATCAGGAAACTGCCAAGGCCGTTGAATGGTAAACCAACCCTGGCCTAAAGCAACAATCACCAGCAATAATCCCACCATGCCGCCGACTAATGTAGGAAATTCCGGTCCTGCTAAGAAGGCAGTGATCAAGTAGGGAACAACAAATGCGGCGCCGGAAAATAGCAAAAACTTCCACTCCGAGAGGGCAGCGCGCCAATCTGATTCTTTACTAAAGGTCAGCGTCAAAATCAAAACTAAAATCAGAGGGATAAATAGTCCCAACAGGGCATGAATGAAGGCAGCTTTAACAGTAACGGCGTTCAGGAATTGTTCCATGGAGAGTCCGGCATTTTGTAAATAGCGGGTCACCACTTCGGAATTGGCTAAGCCATTCTGAATGCCAACCACAAGCGGGGTACCCACAGCGCCAAAGGTCGAGGGGGTACTTTGAATTACTAATGCCACCATCACCGCAGCCAGGGGCGGAAATCCGATCGCGGCTAAGAGGGGAACACAAATCACTGCTGGCGTCCCAAAGCCTGCAGCCCCTTCCATAAACGACCCAAATAGCCAAGCGACAATGACCGCTTGCACCCGGCGATCGGCAGATATGCTTAATAAACTATTGCGAATGGTGGTTAAAGCACCGGCTTGACGCAATACATTGAGCAGCAGCATTGCCCCAAACAGAATGTAGAGAATTTCTAGGCTAATGACAAGGCCGCGGAGGGAAGTGGCGGCGAGAACAGGAGGGCTCACTTGCCAGACGACACCGGCACAGATTAAGGTAATGCCATAGACAATGGGCATGGCAATTCGGGCGGGCTGTTTGGCAATTACCAACAGTAAAAAGATGGATAAAATTGGCAGCAGGGCAAAGATTGTGTAAAGCAAGACATAAGCATAAATACTGTCCCTCAATAGTTTACCGGCTTGTGTTGCTTCTTGCTAACTCTTGCCATGGATTAATCACAATTGTTCTGCCTCTAACAGAGAAATGCTTACAGTCGGTTATAACTTCACTTAGGAGTAAATCATCTCAAAATGAAATTTTTATTTGGCAACCCAATGAGTCAGCGCCAAAACAAAGCTATTTCCACTAAAATTTATGGGAGTAAGTACTGGTCTTGGTTAAAAGAACATCCTACTTCCATTGCAAGCCTCAATAAAGTTCTTTGGCGAGGCGCAATTCCCAAAGTTAGTTTTTGTTTGATGCTAATTCTCTCTAGCGCGATCGCGACCTTTGGATTGTTAGCCAATAGTGCTGCAACGGTAATTGGCGCTATGATTATTGCCCCTTTAATTCAACCAACAGTGGGCATTGCTTATTCGATGGTCATTGCGAATCGACGACTCCTCAAGCAAGCAAGCTTCACTGCGATCATTGGTATCATTTTGACAGTCATAACTGGCTTTCTCGTGGCTAGTTTAGTGGGATTGAGAACCCTAAATCCCGAAATTATGGCTAGAACTGATCCCACTTTCCTTGATTTGGGAATTGCTTTGGGGGCAGGAATCGCTGCCGGATTTGCTTATACGCGCCAAAGTGTTGCCGATACGTTACCGGGAACGGCAATTGCTGTGGCTTTAGTGCCTCCTTTGTGCGTTGTTGGGATTGGATTTGCCAGTTGGCAGATGCCTCTAATAAAAGGCGCGTCAGTTTTGTTTTTAACCAGCTTTGTCGGCATTATCTTTAGCGGGGGGATGGTCTTTGTCTTGCAAGGATATGGCACGATCGCGAAAGCGCAACGGGGATTAGGGGTGACAATCCTCGCTTTGCTTTTCTTGGCATTGCCGCTGGGCTATCAAATGAGACATCTGCTGGTGAGTTCCAATATTCGCGGTGATGTGGAACAATTAATCCGCCATGAAAAGGTGATTTTTGCCAATAAAGAAATTCGTCGTGTGAAAGTGGCATCCCAACGTGATTCACTCTTGGTGGAATTAGCCATCGAAGCAGAACGCAACGCCATTTCCAACCAACAAATTCAAGAAGCACAAGAATTTTTAAGCAATCAGTTAGACATGCCAGTAACCTTACGCGTTAAGGTGGTTCCCATTGAATTGTTTGAAGTACCAGCCGATACCAATAGTCAATCAAACTCGCCATAAAATGCGGTGAGTGTTGGAAATATCGCTCATTGCAAGCGCGCTACTGATTCGGCGTCAAAATTTGGTTTAAGAATTTGAGAGTAATGGCGTAAGCGGGTTTCACTCCCAGTTGTCCCAAACTTCCCGAGGCTAGGGTACTTCCTGAAACTAGGGGATTGTCGGAAGCATAGTAAGCATAACGCAAGGTAACATTTTCATCAATGCTGCGACGGATTTTGGCAGCCGCTTGAATGGCTTTCTGCATGTGCGCCCCTTCCATTTCCAAACCAATGGCATTCCAAGACGATTCTTTGAAATAATTGAGAATATCGGCGTTTTGCAAAGAGGTTCCCAACACAGTCACCAAAGCCCCCTTGTAAACCGGAAGACCGGTATCTGCAAAATCTTGCGGTTGCAGCGCATTTTCAAAGGGATAATTATCGGCAGTTCCTTCAAACAGATGGGCAGTGGGAATCATGAGATCTCCTTTCTCGCCAACTAGAGTACCGGCTTTCCCCATCACTGAAATGGAACGCAAGTTCAGGTTGTCTACTGCCTGATCCGTTTTGTAAGGTTTTAGCAACTCGTCAAAAATTTCAAATGCCTGTTCACCAAAGGCATAATCCATCACTAACAAGACCGGTTTTTCTTGTTGGATATATTCTCGATCAATTTGAAGTTCTGGGCTAAGCAAATCCAGCGGAAGCAAGGCGGTATCAAAGAGTTGCACTTGAATGTTGGTGCCAGCGCGATCGGGCAGATAAGACATCCCGTACTGTTGGGCAAACTCCCAAACTTGTTGGTTAAGTTCTTGATTGTCTGGCAATGTCAGCTCTCGCGCCATTTCTTCTATGGTACACGGGCCCAGTTTGGCTTTTAACGCCGGGAAGGCAAACAAACTATTCAGGATGCTGTGCAAGTTGGCGCTAATAATATGTAAGGGGCGTTCCCATAACTGATTCGCCCGCAAGAATTCTTTTACCTCAGTCGCCCATTGTTCCCCATGAATGTGATGCCCAATACGTTCGCGCAGGGCTGGGCTAAAGGAAATTTGCCGATCGCGCTCATTTTGTGTTTCTTCCATGGCTAAACGCCCTAACCAGTAAATAATCTGAAAGAACCCATTGTTGCTGGATCCTTCTTCTTGGAACCGTTGGTAGGCTTGCACCGTCTCGGCATACGTTCGCCCTAGCAAGGTACTGGCATAGGAAAATGCCCTTTCTTTCATTTGTTGGGCTTCTACTTGGGAAGCAGGGGCGCGATCGCTGTTCATCTGTTTAGTAACAATTTCTTCCAGTTTCAGCCATTCTTGGGTAGGTTGGCCTTCATCCAGGGCATGTTCGCCAATTTTGTCGGCTTCGACATACATAAAGGTCAAATGGGTGAGAATATCGTAAATCTCGCTGCGCCCCCTGGTAACTTCTACCAGCATGGTTTCATCGTCGATGCGATAGCAGTTGCGGCGACGTTTAGCAGGAAGAATTTTTTCAAATCCAGAATCTCCGTAGCCTTCGGCAGCCACTAATTTCACAAAGCGACATTTTTCAATCCCCCGAGGCAAGCGATCGATGACATAAACTAAGCCGTTCAATTCCACTTTTTCCGGGTCGGCAATGGAACCGTAAATTTCCGGTTGCAATGCTAATAAGGCTTGTTTGAGCGCGTTTCCCGAGACCCCGTTGGGTTTGTAATAGCCGCGAATAAATAAATGACGCATAATGATGTAAATGCGTTCAATGGCAGCGCGGGATTCTTGGGCGCGAGTTCGGTGTGGGATGGCAATATTCATAGCAAGGCGTGCTGACTTAACGGCAAATGCTTGTCCACATCAATCTTGCCACTTTCGGAGAAATGATGGGATCGCGCCCATGGTTCAGATTTCTTAAAAAAGACAGGATTCAAACTGAAAGACCCCAGTTAAGCACGTCTATCTTTAGATCCATTGCAAAGTACTTAATGAAACTTAATATTAATTAAGAAATAGCGAACCATTACCTGACTTGGGCAGAGGGGAGAATCATGCTACAGCGTTACAGTCATTTCTTATTTGTCGCGATCGCGCTCGTTGTTGCTACCATTATCGGCTTTAATTTACCTAGTGCCATTGATGAAGCCAGCCAAGACTATTTCATTAAACCGGTGCCTCGCAATAATCTGGTTGTCGTGGAACCCAACTACGGTCGCATGTTCCATGAGGGAGAAACGGAAGCGGAAGCCGTTCGCCATGTCTATGACTCTCTACCGGAAATTCAAGAGGACTTTAAAATTTGTCAAACCAAATTAATTGAATTTGAACGGAAAGGGAAAACGGTGCCGAACCTTTATGTGTATGTTGAGGCATCCGATGCCAAGAAAGTGCTTGCAAACAAGGCTGTCGATGAATCTTCCAGTTAGAATAAACGATAACTCTCATCCCTGGTCACCAGCACTTAATCACTGTTATGGCTTCTTTGCGGGATCTCGTTAAATACTATCGTTCCTTTTGGGGAATTTCACTGCTAAGCATTGGCGCCGCCAGTGCTTTTGAAATTCTGGATTTAATTGTTCCCTACGCTATCGGACAAATTCTCAATGTTTTGGCAAATCAACCTTTAGATGGCGCCATTAAGGGATTAACTCAGGCAGTTGCCCAATGGTTCAATCTCTCAGTTACCCCCACCTTATCCTTAGGGATTTTGCTAGGGATGATCTTTATGGTTACGGTGGTCAAAGCGCCGCTACAACCCTGGTTGTCCGAGTGGTTTCAATGGGCAATTCCTTTGCGGGCACGACAACAAAATGCCAAACGGATTTTTGCCAAAATTCTTTCCCTACCCCTGGAATTTTATGACGAAAATAACCCTGGTCGCATTGCCAGACGAGTAACGAGAGGGTTGGCGAATCATACTTGGTCTTATCCCGAAATTGCCGGTCAACTGATTCCAAAATTGGCAAGGGTTTTGGGGATTTTTATTGCCATTGCCTTAATTGAATGGCGGATCGCGATCGTATTTGCCATTTCGTTCCTAGGCATTTTACTGTATAGTCTCCATGACCTGCGCAAAATTATTCAACGGGAAGCCAGGCTGGAACAGTACATGGAAAACACTGATAGCCGAACTTCAGAAATTATTACCAATATTAAAACCGTTAAAGCATTTGCTGCCGAAGCCCAGGAAATGGAACGCCAACGGCAACGGTTGCAGCGAGAATTGCAAGTGGTTCTCTATCGGATTCACCGCAGCTATGTTCGTCTCAGTACGAAACAACGGACAGTGGTGCAAACCAGTCTATTTGCGGTACTCATTTTAACCTTAATTCCGACCATGCGCGGGAATATTTCCCTGGGACATTTCATCACCACGTTTACGGTGGCGAGTATGGCGTATGCGGAACTGGATCCCATTAGCAACTTGTCGGAAATGTTTGCGCGGCGCTATGTTTCCATGTTGCGCTTCCATGAGTTTGCCCAAACCCCCAGTAGCCCAGAAGCCGCCAGCCTGGAATTAGAACTTCCCAAAGACAATCCCTATCAGTTTACCGGGAAAGTTGCCTTTAATCATGTCAGTTTTGGTTATGACTCCCAACGCCCGGTTTTAGAAGATATTAATCTCCAGATTGAACCGTATCAAACGGTGGCGCTTGTGGGGCGATCGGGATCCGGGAAAAGTACCCTGGCCAAACTATTGTTTCGCTATTTTGAACCCAATCAGGGATCCATTACCATTGATGACATTGACTTGCGGGAGTTGGATGTGGCGAGATATCGCCGACGCCTCGCGATCGTGCATCAAGAAGTGGATATCTTTAACGGGACGCTATTAGACAACTTAACCTACGGCAATCCCCAAGCCAGTTTTTCGGAAGTGGAATCCGCTTGTAAAATTGCTCGCGTGGATGAGTTTTTACCGGAATTGCCTCATGG
Organism: Halothece sp.; assembly: GCA_042218725.1. Classification (GTDB taxonomy): domain Bacteria; phylum Cyanobacteriota; class Cyanobacteriia; order Cyanobacteriales; family Rubidibacteraceae; genus Halothece. The sequence goes on from JBDGQV010000191.1 coordinate 18,439, forward strand.
GTATTTTACGGTTGTCGGCGAAAGAGGCGTTCGACTGTCTGGAGGGCAACGGCAACGGTTAGGCATTGCCCGGGCATTAATCGTCGATCCCGATGTATTGGTGTTTGATGAGGCGACATCCAGCCTAGATTATGAATCGGAACGATCCATCCAAATGGCCATGCGATCGCTGTTGGGAACCCGGACTCTAATTATTATTGCCCACCGCTTGAGTACGGTGCGAGAAGCGGATCAAATTGTGGTTCTGGATCAGGGCAAAATTGCCGAAATTGGAACCCATGAAGAATTGCTTTCTGGACAAGGATTATACCGCCGCTTAAACGAATTGCAAGCGGATGGGGAACTGATGGCAGATCCTTACCGAAATTCACGGGTCTAAAGCCCATCCTCACCTTCGCTCCGGCTTTAGGGATTTCGTGATAGGATAGAATTTGAGTAAGGCCGGGCAGGCCTGAATAAAGCTCGCTGAGGGTAAAGAGTCCGGGGGCCGGAGCAAAGCGTGAGGATGTCTGGATCCGCGTTCCGTGCTTCCTAGGTTCTCCCGGTGAAGCGAGAATCCGCCTCCTTTAGGTGGCGGAGTGTCAATGATTACCAAATCATTTCATCCAGAAGATTAATAGTTAAAGTTTCTTGATCGGGAACGGCAGTAATACAGGAACAAATGGGGGTTCCGTCCCCCAATTCCACTTCGCAAGCATGACAGGATCCCATCATGCAGCCAGTAGGAATAAACAGCCCGGCGCGTTCGGCAACATCTAACACCGCTTCACCCGGTTGGGCTTCGATTAGGACATCATCGGGAAGAAAATGAACTTGCACACTCATTGTAATAACGGCGTTAACTGCAAATGGTCTTCTATTATATCGGTTACAGCATCTAAGAGTTCCTCTCGCTGTTGGCGATGGTGCGGAACATTAGTTTCCAGGGGAGGCAGTCCTTTTTTCTCCCGTAAGACATTTAACCATTGTCGCCGCCAGGTTCCATTTTCAAACAGTCCATGCAAATAACACCCCCATCGGGAATGGTTAGCATTGACATACCCTAGTTCTGCGTCTTCAAATAAGGGATGCAAGCTGTCTTGAGATTGGGTAAAGCGCGTGCGCCCTTGATGGATTTCATAGCCGGTAATGGCGGTGGCACTTTCGGGAAAGATGGCATTCACTTCTCGCTGGCGTGTCAGTTTCTCGGTGGTAATAACGGTTTCTAAGGGCAATAATCCCAAACCGGGGTAGTCTCCTGCTTCGCCTTCCAAGCCTTCCGGGTCGCTTAAGGTTTCGCCTAGCATTTGAAATCCCCCACAAATGCCAAAAACGGTTCCCCCTTGTTGAACATAGGTTTTGAGTGCCCTTGCCATGCCTGTGGCTTGCAAGGTGTTTAAGTCGGCAATGGTGGTTTTAGAACCGGGAATAATCACCGCATCTGGGTTTCCCAACTCATCTTGGGGACGCACATAACGCAACTGAACACTAGTTTCTGCTTCTAAGGGGTCAAAATCGGTGAAATTGGCAATTTTCGGAAGGTGAATCACCGCAATAGTTAGGTCAGTATTGGGTTTACGACCGCGCCTTTCCAATAAATCCAGGGAATCTTCGGCAGGAAATACCTGTTGCAAGTAGGGGATAACCCCAACCACGGGAATGCCAGTATAGTTTTCTACCCATTCAATGCCCGGTTGTAAGATGGCTTGCTGGCCGCGAAATTTATTAATCAGAATGCCTTTGACCAGATGGTGTCCCGCATTGGCTTGTTTTAATATTTCTAAGGTGCCGATAATATGAGCAAAGGAACCGCCGCGTTCAATATCCACCACTAATAAAGTCGGGGCATTGAGGTATTGGGCAATGCGCATATTGGTCAAGTCGCGGTGCATGAGATTAATTTCTGCCGGACTGCCGGCCCCTTCACAAACAATATAGTCATAATGGTTGCTAAGGGTTGCCAGTGCCTCTTTGATGGCTTGCCAACCGCGATCAAAATACTGCTCGTAGTATTGTTGGGCTTGCGTGCGTCCCACGGCTTTCCCATTGAGAATGACTTGGGAGGTCATGTCGCCTTGGGGTTTCAGGAGAATGGGATTCATTTCCACGGTGGGTTCAATGCCGGCAGCCCAGGCTTGCACTGCTTGTGCATAACCGATTTCATCTCCAGTATCAGTGACATAGGCATTTAGCGCCATGTTTTGTCCTTTAAAGGGGGCAACTCGCCAACCGCGACGGGTGAGCATCCGACAGATGGCGGCACAGAGGATGGATTTTCCGGCGTGAGAGGTAGCACCGACGACCATTAAGGCTTGTTTCATAATATTAATTTTCTCACACCCTAGCCTGCTGACTGGTTTAAATTAAAAAGGCAGTCGAAACCAACGCGCGATCGCGCTCTGGATTTTGTCTTGTAAAGAGGGATCAGGAATTTCACCGGGTTGTTGTTCCCATTGCGCCACCAGTTGCCGACCTAAGGGGGTGAGGCGAAAACTGTCGGTAATGCCTTGTCCATCCACTTCTCGGCGCAATAATCCCACTTGAATGAGCCAGGTGAGTTCGCTTTCCACCTTCAGTTCCGAAAGCGACTTGCTGGTGTATTGATTGTCCACTCCGAATTGCGAGGCGATTTGCCCTAGGGGAACACTGCGCGATCGCATTTGTTGAAATAAGTTTAAGCGAAACGGGGCACACCGTAATGCAACGGCGGCGCGGTTAATCGTTGGTTGGGGATATTCGATTTGGGAAATATTAGAAGATGAACTCATTGGGGACTGGAATTGTTTTCAGAAGAAGAGTCAGGGGCTTTATCTACCGCTGCTGTTTCCATTCTACTGGCTTCAATCCCCGCCGCGATCGCGTCTTTGAGACGATTTAAGGTATTATCCCAATTGCTTAAAGTGGTTTCTGAGAAACGATTGGCCTGTAACTGTACACTGCTGGAGACATCTTCTGCAATTTCCGGCAGTGCTTGAGCCGATTTTTTTAAGGTTTTTCTGGTATCGCGACCGGAACGAGGGGCTACCAAGAGTCCGACCACTGTTCCGACAGCACTGCCCAGAGCGACACCACCGATAAACGCACTAATTCCGCGCTTCGACATAACAGCAAGCCACCATAGTTCCTTCTAAGGACTAGTCTGACATCTTTTAGCGTAAGGTGACGATTTGATTGCATAAGCTTAACAAAGCTTAAAACTTAATTAAGGAAAGGTGGAAAATTAATGAAATTTAGATTATGATAGATTTGGTAAAGAAAAGTAAAGTTTTTTGCCATCTTTGCTCAATATTTGCATAGGAGCAAAGACGTAATCATCCATAGGAAACATTGTCGATATCCATAGAAAATTGGAGTAATAGCAATGACAATTGCAGTCGGACGCGCCCAACAACAAAGAGGAATCTTCGACTTAGTCGATGATT
>JBDGQV010000192.1:0-18277 GCA_042218725.1 Halothece sp.
TGTAAGGTGTCTCGATGAATTAAGAATCCAACTTCTTTAGATGTTGGAGCGTCAAAAGGGGGTATTATCCAGCAACTAAGGCTTCAAAACTCCGCGTAGAACGTGCAGACGCCTAGGGCTTGTGCAGCACTTTGCTTGGATACCAGCGCTTGTCATTGCCCAAGTACCACTTTTTCCATTTTTCATAAGCTTTTTTAGTCTTTTGAGATGATTTTTCTCCTGGGACTGCTCCTTCTTGCCATTTAGTTAGGTAGCTTCTATCAATTTCTAATTTCTTAGCTAACTCTCGATAAGATAGTCCATTACTTGTATTCTGGTTAGAGAGGGTTGCTCCATTGCACCTACCATTTTGCTTAGGGGATGATTCTTTGCTAGTTTCATCCCCGCTGGCAACATCAATAATAGGATGGCTCCAACCTTCAAAATCGCTACGAGTTAACTTATCTCGCTTGAGATGACTGATTTCATCCCAAAGACTACTCAACACATCATCCATATTTTGTTGAGGTAAATAAGCCTCAAGTCTCTGAATCCGGTTTTCTAGCTCATCTTGCTTTTTTGTGTTCTCACCTTCAGTATTATACCCAGTGCCATACTTGGTAGCATACCCGTCATAACCCCCATTCTTGTTACTTTCTAACCCAGTATTGTACTCAGCAGTATACTGATCATCAGAACCAGTAACAGACTTGTCAGTAAAATACTCCCTCAAAATTTCGACAATAGCACTGCCAAGTCTAGCTTGACCGTCCTTCCGAGTAATACCATACTCTTGAGCATAGTCTGTTACTTGTTGCTCAATTTCGGGAGGTAAGTAACACGCTACGTGCTTGTTGTTGGTCGCCATATCGTCTTTCCTGTAGTCTGTTACTTCTAATATAAGACCACAGTATAAGACTGTCAAGCACTAGTATGTTACTTGGTCTGGCTTAAGTAATTAACGCTTCCATTTAGTTTGACCCCATTGATTGATTACTTCTACTACATCATCAAGAGTATCTGTGTAAAAAGAACCAAATTCATGATGGATATTAAATGATCCATTTCGATATCCGCTTGGTTCTAATTTCTCGACCTGGCTCGAAATAATTTTATTTGGGTTCATCCAATCTCGATATTTAATCGTGTCACCTTCTTGGATATCTGGCTTATTAGACAAGTTATTGTCTGAGTACTCTCCCCCCTCCTGTCTAGGTTGTCTGTCTAAAGTCTGTGATTCACTTTTAGAAGGAGATTCAGGATTTGGACTATTTAGACTGTCTAACTCTGTCGAATCTTGTCTAATGTTTGTCGAATCAATGTCTAAAGTCTGTGATTCCCAAGAGTTAGTTTTTCCAGCTTCGTTTGGACAATCTTCGTCAGAGCAGGGGGAGGGGGGTGCTTTTTCATTAGATGGTAGATACCAAACTGATCTCCGTTTATTAACACTAGACTTGCCTTTGTTTAGGGTTCCTAGCTTCGTTAGACGTTCTAGCCCTTTTCTTAGACTATGCTCATTGCCCGTAATATATGATTTGATTTCTTGGAACTCTAAACGAGTATTAGGTTCTAATGACTCAAATAAGCCAATAATACGCTCTCCCAGCGATTTGGTTTCATCATCCCAAACAGCCCCCTCGACAATATTAAATTTGCCATTGGGAGCATCCATCTTGACTTTAAGAGAAAGCGGCTCAGTTCCCCTTGTTTTTTCCAGCTTGAATGTCTTAACTTCATTCTCCCCTTCTAGTGACCAAATCATTGAAGATGCAGCAGCAATGGCCGTGCTGTTACGTAGCTTATTAACTCCCTCGTTCTCTTTAGACTTAGACAAGTGATGGATTAATAGACAAGCTGCATCATATCTTTCTAGAACAGGATTCAGTTGATTAATAGTAATGGCTGCGCGGTCTGAGTTAGCATCAAAATTTTCGTCAGAATGGATGGAATTAAAACTATCAATAATAACTAAATCAGGACTATGTTCTGACATTAGTTGTTCAAGTAGCTCCCAGTTATTAGTTGTCCAACCAGGGACAAAAACAATGTTATCCTCATCAGAAAAACCGCGATTGGCTAATTTATCAATTGCAAAGTGTTTTGGTTCATCACTGCTAAGAATTAAAACTTTCCCTTGCTTAGTTGGCCGTTCTCCCAAAAACTCTTCTGCAAAATGGACAGCGCCAGCACAGTCATAGGCAAGAGTCGTTTTCCCTTGCCCGCTGTTAGCTCCTAAAATCGTTACGCCACCAATAGGGAGTAAGCCAGGAACCAACCATTTAATACCAGGACTATCGCCAGAAAATAAGTCTTTCCCTGTTAAAACTTCTGGTTGAATTGGTTTGTTAAAGGTAAGTCCTCTTGCTTCATCAACTAGTCGATTAAAGTCCTCTTTGCTGATTTTGAATCGAGACTGTATCTCAGACTTGATAGAGACTTGTTCGATAGTATCAGTGGCGTTAATGTAATCATGAATTAACTCTCTGATTTGTTCAGATTTACTCTTAGTTTCTGATTTTTGATTTGACTCTTGATAAGTTAATTCTAATTGTCGTCGTTGTAGCTCTACAAGATTGAATAGTTCATCTTTACTCATGGAATAGTCCTCTAGGAGATCCTTTACGTCAAGCCCTTGGCTATTAGGTAAATTATTCCATAATCCCGAATCGCCAAAAGGATAAAGCCAAGCAACTTGAATCCCATGTCGTTCTAAGCTATCTGCTACTTGATTAGCATGATTGACTCCTGGTTTATCACGGTCAGGAGAAACAATGACGAATTTAGCTCCAGCTTCTTTTAACTCTTGGGCATATCGTTCGCACCAATTACGACTCCCCATGAGATTGGTTGTAGCGGTAATTCCCAACTCCGCTAAAGCATCGACACAAGGCTCTCCCTCAGGGATAACAGGAACTTCATCATTATCAATTGCAGTCTTAACTTTCTCCCAGTTATAAAGAGCTACTCTGGATTGATACGTTTCCTTATTTTCTTTATCAAATTGGATGCCTTTTCTTTTGGCTTGTTTGGGCGTTAGCCACTGACCCTTTATAAAGTACTCTTGCCAAGGCTTTAATTGTTCGCCATTGCGATACTTGATATTGACTCGGATTAGCGGGTTGCCCTCGGTGTCGGTATAAATGTATTGTTTATGAGAATCAACTCTTGGTGCTTTTTCTTGACGATCTGGTATCTCCCGCCGATACTTGATTCGGTTATCTTTAGATTCGCCAAATTTTACCCATCCATTCGGAACTGGAACCTCTCGACCGCAGATCGCTATTTTGATGCTGTTGCCATCTAAGCCAAGATAGCACCAATCTGGCTTATCGCAGATTGGGCAATGCAAGTTCTTAGTGGCTTCATGCCAATCTAAATCTGAATCTGAAAATCTACGGTTGGCTAGTGTAGATCCAATGGCAGTGCTAGAATTTTGGTAGTTGTTACCATTATTTTCTAGGCTTCCACTATACGACTGCTTGGATAATGCTGTATCTTGGCTCGTGAGGGGCGATTGATGTAATACTTTTTTCTTGTTCATATGGAATTAGTATTTTGTTTAACTGGCACTTAAATTCTATCAGTCCCCCTGATTAGTTTCATTTTCTGAGGCTTCAATTTTCCCAAGATTCTTATTGAGGTTATCAAGCGCATCATCCAATGGATCTTGCACTTCCCACCCCATAATCTCGAATTGATCTCGAATTGCTTCTAAAGCATCAACTATCTTAGAAATACTTTCATCATCCTTTTCGATGGAGTAAGTAGCATAATCTACAATATCCGATAAAGAGGCGATCCTATTTTCAAGCCTAGATAATCGCTCATCTTGATCTTGATCGCCCAAACTTCCTTGAGCTTTTTCTAGGTCAGCTCCCAGCCGCATCCTAATCGCCTCGATAATGTAGTTTGTATAAGATTCTCCCCTTATCTTGGCTTGCCGCCTGACTCTCTCAAGCAAGTGACTGGGTATCTTAAAATTAATCTGTTTCCTTTCCATTTTCTAGATTTAACTATACATCATCTAGAAATGATACACTAACGATGCTAAGCGCTTAATCAAATCGTATCGTGGCCGATAGCTGTAATTGATACTCCAATTTTTATTTTTGCGCTTTCTTTTATAGAAGGGCGCCGTAAAACCAAGCGTCTTTAGACGTTGGATATAAGGCGCGTTAAATGAGAGATTCGACATCTCGAAGTTAACAGATCGAGAAATTTCTGCTATAGTTGACTCATTAACAAGAGGCGCGATTAACCTCTCTAAAAACGTTAGCACCCTAACAGGTGTACCAGTAAAACCAAGACAATTTAAGTTTCTAAACTGTAGGGTCGGGCGGACCCGAACAGAATAATCAACGCTTTTGGAGAGAATACCCTCTGGGGTGGAAAGGAAGTGAATTCCTGGAAACTGTAAGGTGTCTCGATGAATTAAGAATCCAACTTCTTTAGATGTTGGAGCGTCAACCGTTGGGGCAGAATCGAAGTTAAGTTTCTGATTCCATCCCCAACGCTTACCTGAGTTTGCGATGGGAAGTGTGAAAACGTTACCAACTCTAAACGGAAACGTCTCCAAGCTCTTCCACAACGCCGCCTTCGATCTCTCCTTCCTCTTCGGTTTCTTCCGCGACTTTTTCAGCACGGGTTTCGACGATGGTGAGAACGGTTCGTTCTGGATCCTCAGTGGGCGTTACCCCTTCGGGAAGCTTCAGTTCGCCAATATGCAGAGACCCTCCTAGAGGGATTTCGGTCACATCAACATTAATTTCATCGGGGATTTGGTTAGGCGGACATTCGATACTCAATTCGGTAATCACTTGTTCGAGGACGCCTCCTTCTTTCACCCCTTCTGCTTCGCCATTGAGGTGAATGGGAACAACCACTTCCACACTGTCTTGGCCAGCTACAGCAAAGAGACTGACGTGATAAATATCAGGCCGCCAAGGATGGGTTTGGACTTCCCGAATTAATGCTTTGCCATTCCAGGACATGTCAGGAATCGCAACATCGACCAAAGTATTATTCACGGAGGCATCTTTGAGCAACATTTCCACGTCTTTCTGTTTGGCCATCAAAGAAACTGATTCTGCCCCTTTGTGGCCATATAATACTGCCGGAATAAAACCTTGACGCCGCAACGCTTTGGGTTTGCTTCCGTCGGGTCGAGTTTGGCATTCAAATTTTACAGTTGTTGTCATTGTTAGTTATTTTCTCGTTCGTGAGTGTTCAGATTCGTTAATTGGCAAAAGGAGACTGGGGAGACTCATGAGGTTGATGGTTCACTGGCGTCCCGTTGGCATCGAGAAGAGCGCGTTTGGGGCCGTGAATCGGATCTTCCACGATGATAGTTTGGTCGCGGCTCGCTCCTAAGGAGACGATCGCGATCGGGACTTCCATCAATTCTGCCAAAAACTTCAGATAATCGAGCGCTGCTTTAGGCAGGTCTTCTAGACTTCGACACTGAGCCGTTGATTGCTGCCAACCCGGTAAGGTTTCATAAATGGGCTCACAACGGGCAAAGCGCAACGAGCTGCTGGGGAATTCTTCACAACGCACCCCGTCTATATTATAGGCAACGCAAACTTTAATTTCAGCCAGGGTATCGAGGACATCCAGTTTGGTAATGGCTAAACAGTCCATACCGTTAATGCGGACGGCATAGCGTCCAATCACCGCATCAAACCAACCGCAGCGGCGGCGGCGACCGGTGGTGGTCCCAAATTCAGAACCGCGATCGCAGAGTTCTTCTCCTAAATCCCCATCCAACTCGGTTGGAAAGGGACCTTCTCCCACCCGTGTTGTATACGCTTTCGCCACCCCAATCACGCGATCGATCATGGTCGGGCCAATCCCAGCACCAATACAAGCGCCTCCGGCGACAGGATTCGAAGACGTCACATAAGGATAGGTGCCATGATCTAAATCTAAGAGCGTGCCTTGCGCCCCTTCAAATAAAATATTGCGCTTTTTCTTAATGCCTTCATAAACTTTTAGGGAACTATCCACCACATGGGGCCGTAAACGCTCAGCATATCCCATGTATTCCTCGATTACCTCGTTGGGATCTAAAGGCGGGATATCATACAACTTTTCTAAAATGACATTTTTATAATTAATCGTCCATTCTAATTGTTCATGTAAGTTATTGGCATTGACCAAATCAATGACACGAACCCCGGTGCGTTCGGATTTATCGGCATAGGTGGGACCAATCCCGCGTCCGGTGGTACCAATTTTTCGCTCTCCCCGTTTCTGCTCAGAGGCTTGATCAATTAACCGATGATACGGCATGGTCACATGAGCCATTTGGGAGATCATTAAGTTTTCCGTGGAAATATTCAGGGCGGCCAATTGATCCAATTCATCAATTAGCACCTGCGGGTCAATGACGGTTCCCGAGCCAATAATGCACTCGGTATCTTCATATAAGATTCCTGATGGAATCAGATGCAGCTTAAAGGTTTGATCTTGAACCACTACAGTATGTCCGGCATTGACCCCTCCTTGGTAGCGCACAACGATATCGGCAGACTTACTAAGCAAGTCAGTAATTTTACCTTTACCTTCGTCGCCCCATTGGGCTCCAATTACAATAACGTTAGCCAAGAGTTCTCTATTTGTTTCTTAATGGGCTACAGTTTTCACAAACTAATATATTTATCACTTAAACTAGAAAATGTCAATTCTTAATCATCAGCCGGCAAGCAATTAAAAGAGGGAGGCGCTTTGTGGCACTGTATGCAGATTTACATCGTCATTTAGGCGGTTCGGTCGTTCCGAGAATTTTGTGGCGATATTTCCAGCGGCACGATCGCGCTTTAGCTCAACAGTTTCCCAGTTATTCCGAATTTGAAGATTTTTATACCCGTCCCCGCAATACCCTTGAGGAATATTTAGAATTGCACACCTTAGTGGAAAGTGTGCAAACGCCAGATACATTGCCTTACTTTATTTATCGCTTGATTCGCGGGGCTTATGTGTTTGAAAACCTGGCTTATCTGGAATTGCGCTATACCCCTTATTTACGCACCGATGACAGTCTTGATTCTTCCCAACGTATCGACCAAATGCGGGATATTGTGAAAATTGTTGGGGAAGCCAGCAAGGTGGGGGAATACCCCATGATTACCAGTCAGATTCTCTGTATGCACTCGCGGTTGTCTTATGACGTGAATCGGGCCATTGTGGATTTAGCAGCGGATCATCCCGAATATGTCTGCGGGATAGATTTAGCCGGGGGAGATGCCCTATATGCAGATCGTTTAGATGAATTTAAGCAATTATACCAATATGCGCGATCGCGCGGCTTAAAAACAACGGGTCATGTTTTTGAAACTACCGATGGCTTATATCCGGAATTGCTTCCTTATCTCATGCGCATTGGTCACGGCATCCAAATTCCCCTCAAGTATCCGGAATTATTGCCAGAAATTGCGGAACGGGGACAATGTTTAGAAGTTTGCCCCACTACTTATACCAAAACCGGAACGTTAGACAATTTATATCAACTCAAAACGGTCTTTGATCGCTGTTTTGAAGCGGGAGTTGATATTGCTATTTGTACTGACAATGCCGGCTTGCACAATGTCCGGCTTCCCTTTGAATACGAAAATCTTCTGACCCTAGATGTCATTGGGTTTGATCAACTACAGGCTTGTCAGGAAGCTGCGTTTCGCCATGCCTTTGCTTGGCCGTACAGCCAACCCCCAGCCTCATTGTTAACCGGATTGTTACAGGGGCGCTATGACTCATTCTAGGGCGCGATGTTAACGCTAGAGCAATTTCTGCGCCGTAGCGAAACTAAACCTGTCTCCGAGTATAGCAATGGGGAAATTAATGAACTACATCAATCCGCCTTTGGCTGAGATTGATGTTTCTGACGCTTCCTCGCTCCAACTTTTTTCATGCTTCCGCAATCGACAGAGGTCGGCAATTCCACGTCTAACGAGGACAGTTCCTGCCCCCGCGCCCACTCAAGCATTAAAAGAAACACTCCAAGCGCTATGTGATCTCTACCAAGCCTCTAAAAGCCAGTACCATTATTTGGTATCGTGATTTGGGGTGAGACTCATATAATTAGCAATAATAACTAGCTGGAAACGTTTTGTTCTAATAACAATTTATTCTGTTTCATTTTATCGGGAATTTCGATGGGATAATCACCGGTGAAACAAGCCGAACAGAAGTTGTTTGGATCTTCTCCAGTGGCTTTCAACATGCCTTCCCAACTCAAATACGCAAGAGAGTCAACCCCAATTTTCTTAGCCACTTCTTCCACCGATTGGGTCGCAGCAATCAACTGATCTTGGTTATCGGTATCAAGGCCGTAAAAACAAGGATGAGTTACCGGTGGAGAGGAAATTCTCATGTGAACTTCGACTGCCCCAGCATCTCGCAGTGCCTGGACAATTTTGCCGCTGGTTGTTCCCCGAACAATGGAGTCATCGACAATAATAATGCGCTTGCCGTTGATAACATCTTTCAGGGGGTTGAGTTTCATGCGAATTCCGACTTCTCGCATCCGTTGAGTCGGTTCGATAAACGTTCGCCCCACATAGCGATTTTTAATTAACCCTTCTTCATAGGTAATGCCAGATCCATGAGAAAATCCGATCGCGGCCGGAACACCAGAATCAGGAACCGGAATGACAGAATCTGCTTCCACATAGGATTCTGCAGCTAATTGTTGTCCCAATCGCAACCGATAACTATAGAGAGATTCTTGGTTAACAATGCTATCGGGGCGCGAGAAATAGATCATTTCAAAGATGCATAGTTTCGGTTCCGGTTTTTGCGACCAGTGATAAGAGGCTAACCCTTCTTCGGTAATCCAAACCATTTCCCCAGGTTCGACATCTCTTAAATATTCAGCCCCAACAATATCTAATCCTGCGGTTTCAGAAGCCAGCACATAATGTTGTGAATTGTCGCCAAATGTTCCAATGACCAATGGACGAATCCCATGGGGATCCCGGACTCCCATTAATCCTTCTGGCGTTCCAATGGTAAGACTATACGCCCCTTGGCAACGATCAAAGGCTGCTTTTGCCCCTTCTAGCCAACTTTTGCCCGAATCCACTTCCTGCGCGATCGCGACCGCGATCATTTCGGAATCTGTGGTGGAAATCAACTCATAATTATCATTTTTGAGACTCTGTTGCAATTGTTCTGGATTCACCAAATTGCCATTATGGGCGAGGGCTAAAGATCCTAACTTCGTGGGAACAACCACCGGTTGGGCATTGGCAACAAGGCTGGAACCCGTGGTGGAGTATCGGGTATGACCGATAGCCCAATCACCGGGCAACTGTTGTAGAATTTCTTCATCAAATACGCGGGCGACTAAGCCCATATCCTTGTGGAGACGGACCCCATCAGCACTAAATGTAGCGATGCCTGCGGATTCTTGGCCTCGGTGCTGTAGGGCATACAGTCCAAAATAATTTAACTTGGCAACATCTTCACCAGGGGCATAAACGCCGAAGACCGCGCAAGCCTCTTCGGGCTTATCAGGAAGTTCGTCCGAGGGAAGTGCAGTGGGGTATGACATAAGGTTTCAAGCAGGTGACGAGAGTTAATGGTTTCATTATGATAATCTCAATTTTACCTTAACAATCTCTTAACAGAGAACACAAGTGAGAAAAAAAGAATGTAAAGACAAGAATGTTTTACCCGAATAGTTGAGATACTGTTGTAACGTAAAATGATTGGTAGTTGTTTTCATGAAGCTTGCCTCCCTGGAAGATTTATTCTCAAACTAGCTTGTACTTATGCCTGAGTTCGATGCGTTGTTCAACTCAATTACCGAATTAGTGTTGTATCATTCTCCCAGTGGTGCGGAACAGGAAATCGATCGCGCTCTTCTGGAGAAATTTCAGACCCTTGGCGTGGAAACTTGGCAAGATCAAGCCGGCAATATCATTGCCAAAATCCCTGGCAAAAATCCCAACTCAGCCATTGCCATTACTGCCCATAAAGATGAAATTGGGACGATAGTCAAACGCATTGGCGAAGATGGAACCTTAGAAGTTCGTCAGCTAGGGGGGTCTTTTCCTTGGGTGTACGGAGAAGGCGTCATGGATATTATCGGCGATCGCGCCACGATTTCTGGTATCCTATCCTTTGGATCTCGCCATGTTTCCCATGAATCGCCACAAAAAGCACAAGAATTGGAAAAACCGCTGTTTTGGGAAGATGCTTGGGTCGAAACCAAGTGCAGTTTAGAAGAACTGGAAGCAGCCGGAATCCGCCCAGGCAGCCGCGTGGTTATTGGCAAACATCGGAAACAACCCTTTCGCCTCAATCAAAATTATATTGCTAGTTACACCCTAGATAATAAAGCTTCTCTGGCGATTATTTTGGACTTAGCGCAACAGGTGAAACAGCCGCCCCAAGATATCTATTTAGTCGCTTCGGCAAAAGAAGAAGTGGGGGCGATTGGTGCCCTATATTTTACGCAAAATCAACGGTTAGACGCTTTAATTGCTTTAGAAATTATTCCCCTCGCTGGCGAGTATTCCTTCCAAGCGGGAGATGCCCCAGTTTTGTTGTCTCAGGATAAATACGGTTTATACGATGAAGGCTTAAACGGAGAAATTGCAACTGCTGCCGAAACTGCCAATGTTCCCTTGCAACGCAGTATTATTGACAGTTTTGGCAGTGATGGATCGATTGCCATGAAGATGGGTCATGTTTCCCGGGCTGCCTGTTTAGGCTTTCCCACCGATAACACCCACGGTTACGAAATTGCTCACTTGGGCGCGATCGCGAACTGTACCAAAATTCTAGCGTCTTATGCCGATTTATTAAAAACCACATAAGGAAGCTCATTTTGCTTGGCTTCATACATGGCTGCATCCGCATCTCTTAGCATTTGGGTTGCATCAACATATCGCCGATCATGCATGACAATCCCAATACTTGTACTTAAACGAATTTGTTCGCCATGAACCTCAGTAGGAGGTGCAAATGCTTCATGGATGCGATTAGCTACGTCAATGGCATCTTCTTTGCTATGAATCCCTTCTAAAATGACAACAAATTCATCGCCGCCTAAACGGCTGACGGTATCCTTTTCTCGCAGACAGCCTTGCAATCGCTTAGCAACAACAATCAGAACTTGATCTCCGGCATCATGCCCTAATGTATCGTTAATCGCCTTAAAGTCATTTAAATCTAAAAACAAAAGAGCAAAGCAAGATTGATCCTGTTTCCCATCTTGACGGTAAATTTGGAAAATGTAGTTTAATCGATCCTTCAACAAGTTACGATTGGGCAATTCGGTCAACCCATCATGCATTGCCTTGTGACGGAGTTGAGTTGCTAATTTTTCCCGTTGTACCAGTTCGGTTTGACTCTGTTGATAGAGTTCTGCTTGTTCAATCGCGATCGCGACTTGCTCGGACAGTTTTTGCAACAGATCAATTTCCTCCTGTTGCCACTGACGAGGTTGAGCACATTCCTGAGCAATTAAAAATCCCCAAATTTGTTTATTTTGGAAAATGGGGATGACTAAATTTGCCTTGACTTCATGATCGCGCAACATTTGCATATAGCAAGGTTGGAGGTCAACTTTTTGGTTGGAGATGACCTGTTCTTCAACCACCGATGCCTGCTCTAACTCTTGATCAACATCGCTAATATTTTGAATATGACCGGGAAAACGAATGCAGGAAGAAGTCACGGTATGCAGACAGGGATCATGAAGATGTTTGGCTAACAAAGACGTCCATCCTGTTGCGACTGATTCGGCAATCACTTTGCCAGAATTGTCCCATAAACTATACAGCAAGACGCGATCGGTTTTCAGACAATGGCGTACTTCCTCAACCGTACTATCCAAAACTGTTTGTAAATTCAGCGATCGCCGAATTTGTCCCGTAATGCGACTCAGCAACTGTTCTTGCCGGGCTTGTTTTTGTAACGCTTCTTCTTGTTGTTTACGCTCAATGGCTAGTTCTGCCAGTTTACTCGCAATATCAATTAATTCTTCTTCCCAAGGAGAAGGACTTCGAGAAGTAAAACTGTACAGGGAAAAAGTTCCTAAAACGGTTTGCATTGAAGAAAAAATCGGAACTGACCAACAAGCCTTGAAGTGATAGGTTTTGGCAATGTCTCGATAGTTTTCCCATAAGGGATCAGTTTCAATATTTGTGGTAATCACCGGTTCGCCGCGAGCTGCCGCTGTCCCGCAACTTCCCTGATATTCACCGATAGCAATGCCGTTAATCGCGTTTAAATAGTCGGTTGGCAATTGTGATTGTCCATAGTGCCAAAGTCGATTTCCTTCTAATAGCAGAACTGATGCGATTAAATCAGTCGTTTGTTGTTCAATTAAACGTATTAATTGGCTTAAAATGACTTCAGTTTCTTGTCCTTTTGCTAAATATTCAAGGACATTTTGTTGCGTTGCTAAAAGTTTTTCTTGCCATTTTTGCTGACTAATATCAACTAAAATACCATGCCAAATAATCCCATTATCAATTTTTGTTGGAATGGCTTCTCCTTGAATCCACTTTTTTTGTTCATCAGCTAGCTGAACTTCAAATTCACACTGCCAAGGGGCAAGTATCGTTGCGGAATTCTCCACTGCTAATTCCACTTGGGCTCGCATTTTCGGAACAATGACATTCCACATTAACTTTGGATTATCAATCACTGCTTGCGGCGAGAAGCCATACAGCCTTTTGATACCATCACTGATAAAGAGGAAATGTTCTTTTCCTTCGGCATCAATTTGATATTGATACACCACCCCTGGTACAGTATTAGTAATTTGCTTGAAAGTTTCCTCGCTTTCTTTTAAATTTGCTTCAACAGCTTGACGTTTTTTAAGTTCTTTCTTTAACCGCCAATTAGTAATACTAACAATAGCGACCATAATGATTGCACTAATTCCAAGGATCAGGACAATAATTTCACTGAGGAATTGATAATTGACTAAAAAACTATCGCTCACTAATTTAGGAAAAAATCCTGATGCTTGCTCTGCTTCATTAATAAAAACTTTTGGTCGATTTTGGTCAATTCCGACTCTGATTACTTCTTTAGTTTTTGCGCTAATTGCATTAGACTGACTCATTGAAACCAACAGTCCAATCAAAACGTTTCCGAAACCGCCAGTTAAGAGTAATCGAGCATTAAACATGAACTGTAAGGATAATTCAGTGGAACTACGGTTTGGATAGAACAATAATTAAGATATTAACAATTTTCTAGACAAATTGAACGGTGACAGGGGTCGGTTGCAGCCATTAGCACCTACCAGCAGATACAAGCTAAGCTTGGGATAGGGATAGTAATGATTTCCTTGGGAGGAATTCTCAATCCATGTCAAATCAATTTGGATTCGGTGATATTCTACAAAAAGCCTTTTATTTCGGTGTAGGCTTAGCCGACTACGCTCAAGAACAAGCAACCGAAAAATTCAAAGAACTGCGTACTCAGAGCCAAAAACTGGCCGATGAGTTAGTCAAACGGGGCGAAATGAACTCCGAAGAAGCCCGTCAATTTGTGGAAGAGTTGCTTTCAGAAGCTCAACGCGGACAAAGCGAGTCATCTAGTGAGGCTTCCGGAAAAGGAGAACCCCGTCGCATTGAAATCATCGAGGAAGATGAACCGGAAAGTAAGAGTGAACAATCGTCAAAAGAAGGAGGAAGTGAAGATATTGATACCCTTCGTGAACAAGTAGAAGCTCTACGAGAAGAATTAAAACGTCTCCATAAAAATTAATGCTCCATGCCGGAAAAGCTGGAATCTAGAGGTTGCTAGCAGCGCCACAATAGCAACAAAGTTTCCAGTGCTTAAATCAAGTAGAGAGCAAGGAGAAGTCAATCAGCCAATGAAATGAGACAATAATTAACAACTAACATACTAAAAGGAGACAATACTTTGACCAAGCAAACGACCCAAAGCCTGAGGGCGATTATTGGTGGGATTATTGCCGCCTTACTGCTTTTGGTTGGCTTTAATTCTTACGTGGTAATCAACCCAGGAGAAGCAGGGGTAATTAGCGTTTTAGGAAAAGCTCAGGAAGAGCCTTTATTAGAGGGAGTTCATTACAAGATTCCATTTATATCCAAGGTGGATGTGTACGATGTGACGGTGCAAAAATTTGAAGTTCCTGCTCAAAGTGCCACCAAAGACTTACAAGACTTGAAAGCGAGTTTTGCGATTAATTTTCGCTTAGATCCAGTAGAAGTGGTAGATATTCGGCGTAAACAAGGCACATTGAGCAATGTGGTGTCGAAAGTAATTGCCCCGCAAACCCAAGAATCCTTTAAGGTAGCTGCGGCGAGAAAAACGGCAGAAGAAGCGATTACGAAACGGGATGAATTAAAAAAAGATTTTGATGTGGCTCTCAATAAGCGACTGGAAAAATATGGGATTATTGTCCTCGATACCAGTGTGGTTGACTTGAACTTCAGCGAACAATTTGCGCAAGCGGTTGAAGACAAACAAATTGCCGAACAGCGATCGCAGCGAGCCGTTTATATTGCTAGGGAAGCTGAACAGAAAGCGCAAGCCGATATTAATCGGGCAAAAGGAAAAGCAGAAGCGCAACGCCTGTTAGCGGAAACGCTACGCGCCCAAGGCGGTTCGCTAGTGCTGCAAAAAGAAGCCATTGAAGCTTGGCGAAAAGGCGGTTCGCAAATGCCTAGGGTGCTAGTAATGGGGGGAGACAACCAAAGCAGCGTTCCCTTCTTGTTTAATTTGGGAGATTTAGCGGATGTAGAAGAAGATCGTCCTTCTCCAGAAGAAGCTGCGCCTTTAGAAGAACCTTCTCCCTTTGAAGAGGAAGATGAATCTTCCCTATTAGAACAAGGACAATCAAAAGATACTTCACCCTCTGTGGATTTGCCTCCCACGTATGGAGACTTAAATTAACAAGTCTCAACAGCTCGGAAAAATTATGAGACAATCGAAACCAAGCATGATGCTTGCTATCTAGATTCTCCTCTAGTTACAACTCACAAATTCCAATGGAGAGTTATTATCGCAATTACTCATCAATCTGATCCAAAAGTCGCGCCTAGGAAGCAGGAGAACAATTCTTGACTAAACAAAATAACCAAAGCCTATTCGCCATTATCGGTGGGGTACTTGCTGCCTTACTGGTTCTCGTCGGTTTCAATTCTTATACAGTCATTAATCCGGGAGAAGCAGGCGTTTTAAGCATTTTAGGAAAACCCCGCGAAGGTGCGCTTTTAGAGGGGATCCACTTTAAACCGCCCTTTATTTCCAAAGTGGATGTGTATGACGTGACGGTTCAAAAATATGAAGTGCCGGCGAAAAGTGCCACTAAAGATTTGCAAGATTTAGAGGCGAGTTTTGCGATTAATTTTCGCTTAGATCCGGTGCAAGTGGTCGATATTCGCCGTAAACAAGGAACATTGAGCAATGTGGTTTCTAAAATTATTTCGCCGCAAACTCAAGAATCATTTAAAGTGGCCGCTGCGCGAAAAACTGCTGAAGAAGCCATTACCAAACGGGATGAATTGAAAAGCGATTTTGACGTCGCTCTCAATAGCCGATTGGAAAAATATGGCATTATTGTGCTTGATACCAGCGTGGTTGATCTACAGTTTACGGAAGCCTTTGCCCAAGCGGTTGAAGACAAACAAATTGCGGAACAACGAGCGCAACGAGCCGTTTATATTGCTAGAGAAGCCGAACAAAAAGCTCAAGCTGATATTAACCGCGCCAAAGGGAAAGCAGAAGCGCAACGCCTGTTAGCGGAAACGTTACGCGCCCAAGGCGGATCTTTGGTACTGCAAAAAGAAGCCATCCAAGCCTGGCGACAGGGCGGTTCCCAAATGCCAAAAGTCTTGGTAATGGGCGGAGAAAACCAAAGCAGCGTTCCCTTCTTGTTTAATATTGGGGATTTAGCAGGAGTTGATGAAGATCGTCCTTCCCCAGAGGAAGCGGCTCCCTTAGAAGAACCTTCTCCGTTTGAACAGGAAGAAGAGGAACTTGAAGAAGACTCCTCTTTAGATCTTCCTTCCGGTTATGGAGAAGTTCAATAACTCCTTTTTAATATTGGGTGGACAGGGTATCTAGTTCCGTTGAACTGGAAAAACTGTCCTCAGTTTCCCCTTCTTCAATCACAATTACGGTAATATTATCGGAGCCGCCATTTTTTTTGGCGGTTTCTATCAGTTGGGTAACTGCTTGTTCACAGGTTTCCGCTTCCTGTAAATAATTGGTAATTTCTTGTTCTGAGACTTCTCCCGTTAAGCCATCACTACACAATAAAAGGCGATCGCCGGCTTGGATGTTTAGAATATCAATATCAATGCTATAGAGTTCTTGACGCCCCAGACATTGGGATAGAACATGACGCCAGGGATGAACCGCAGCTTCTTCAGGAGAAATGGTTCCTGACTTTAGCGCCCATGCCACCCAGGTATGATCTTCTGTGAGCGGATTGAGTTCTTTGTGTCGCCACAAATAAAGTCGAGAATCTCCCACATGAGCGCACCAAGATTGGCCTTTGCGGAAAATAACGGCAACCACCGTAGTTCCCATTTCAGCACGTTCGGGATGGGTTTGCTGATCTTCAATAATGTTTTCGTTGGCGGTTTCTACCGCTTGGCGCAATAAGGTTTCGGAGTCAATCTCAGTTTCCCAGTATTGTTCTAAATAATCGCTAATGGTTTGAGTAGCAATTTTACTGGCTTCTTGTCCGCCGGCGTGTCCGCCCATGCCATCAGCAACAATAAAGAAACGCCCCTGGGGGTCGTAGTATAAGCAGTCTTGGTTGACTGCACGCATGATGCCGGTGTCGGTTCGCCCATTAAAGCGACGTTTCATAGCCCCTTTTTATTGATTCCAGATTTACAAAATACAAATAATAGGTCTATTTTACCGGTTTACTGCATTCGATCCCAACGATCGAGCCGTTTTAATAAGCGAACGAACGCAAAAGCAGAAGCCCCTGCTGCCAGCGCCATAATGACCGCTAAAGTAATCAGTTCATTCACAACCAGAATCGTTGCCGAAATGGTAAACCCAACAATGAGCAGGGTATAGTTGGTACCCAACTGCATCCCGCTCATCCGCCGGAGAATGCGATCGGTTTCAATGGAACGAACCCGTAACCGAACATCTCCTCGCTCTAATTTATCAATGGTTTCTTCCACGCGGCGCGGCAATCCTAAAGCAGTGGAACTAACCTGGGCTGCTTGTCTGCCAATTTCATCAAAAAAGGTCTTGTTGCTATCGTAACCGTTATTATTCATAAGCTCTAAGGCATAAGGTTGCGCCACTTCCATAAAGTTAAAGTCGGGGTCAAGATCTTTGCCCACTCCTTCTAGGGTAGAGAATGCTCTCATAACAAAGGTAAAGGTAGCGGGGAACCGGAAGGGATTATTATAAGCGATTTCATATAAATCGTCGCTGATTTCAGCAACAGATTGCTCTTCAAAGGGTTCATCCATAAAGTTGTCCAGCATATATTGGATGGAGCGGCGCACCGCACTCATATCCCCGACTGGCGCAAGGGCACCGAGTTCAATTAAAGAGTTCAGAACGCGATCGCCGTTTTTTTCCGCAATGCCAAACAACGTCTCCATTAATTGTTCCCGGACATTGCTTTTAATCCGTCCCATCATGCCAAAATCATAGAAAATTAATTGTCCTTGCGGACTGACGGCTAAGTTGCCCGGGTGAGGATCCGCATGGAAGAAGCCATCATAGAGCAACTGTTGCAAATAGGTTTCCGCTCCTAAACGCGCAATCACGCTCCGATTGACACCAGCCGCATCTAAGGCCTCATGGTGGCTGACTTTAATACCAGGAACAAATTCTAAGGTTAAAACGCGCAAAGAGGTATAACGCCAATACACCCTAGGCACCCGTACCTCTTTATAATTTTGGAAATTGCGACGGAAGGTATCTGCGTTACGCCCTTCATTCAAATAATCTGCCTCTTGCCAAAGAATTCGAGAACATTCCTCATAAATCCCAATCCAATCTCGTCCTTGTCCCCAACGCGGGTGATTTTGGAAGTAGCGGGCAATGTGTTTGAGAATTCCTAAATCAATCGTAAATAATTGCTTGAGACCAGGGCGTTGAACTTTGACCACCACCGTTTCGCCACTATGGAGTTGGGCTTTGTGGACTTGTCCTAAACTAGCAGCAGCTAAAGGAGTGGGATCAAAACTCTGAAAGAGTCGCTCCACCGGTTTTCCTAACTCTTGTCGAATAATAGCTGCCGCTTGTTCATAATCAAAAGCAGGAACCCGATCTTGAAGTTTCGAGAGTTCTTCCACATATTCTGCCGGAAAAATATCGGCAC
>JBDGQV010000192.1:18377-44203 GCA_042218725.1 Halothece sp.
CGATCTTGAAGTTTCGAGAGTTCTTCCACATATTCTGCCGGAAAAATATCGGCACGAGTAGAGAACAACTGACCAACTTTAATAAAAGTCGGCCCCAGTTCTAAGAGACTTTCGCGAATCCAGACCGCTCTTGCTTGACGACGAGCCTGTTTTTTTTCTTCGCTATAACCGCCGATATAACTCCATTTTTTTCCTTCTAACCAAAGTTTGAACAGAAGTTTTAAGACAAATACCCAGATGTCGAAACGTCGGCGAATTGGAAAATAGTTTTCTCGATTCCAACGATAGGTTTTTTTCCCCGCTTCTATGGATGAGGAAGACGAGGAGGAGGTGAGTTTTTGATTCAGAGCCTGATTTGATTTCTCAGAGAGCGCAGACACAGCACGATTCCTTGATTGCGTTTTTGCCGGTAGAGTAAAGAGGAAAACTTGATCAAAAGATCATTTAGATCATTCCTCTATGATTCTTTTTGACTTTTATAAGCGTTGAGTTCGGTTCGTAAACTAGCGATGGAGGCTCGCAATTCATCAATCATCGCTTGCACATCTTCAGGAGAACGTCGGCTTGGTTGGGGGTTAGAAGACTCTGCCTGAGTAGAAGTTGTTGTTGTCGAGGTTTGGGTTTCGTTTTGTTCAGCCCGAGCCATGACTTCTTGGACAAATTCTTGCATGGCTTCTCGCTGTTTTGCCTCTAGTTGTCCCAATTCGCTTAGGGTGCCGGTGACCGTATCTTCCACCCGTTCACCCAGGACTTCGGCAAAAGCGCGGCCAACGTAAAAGGCATGTAAAGCAGGATTACTCATAAAATAAATAGGAATGAATAACAATTGTCGGTTTCGTAACAAATTATAACGTGCAGATTAGAGAGAAAGGGGATCCTGAGAGAGAAATTAAAAATTTCCCACAGTCATGACAGAGGTAGGGATTGATGCTTAAGGATTCTATCTCAGGTAAGGGAGAACAGGGTGACAAGAAATGATTAGAAGATGATTTCCCTTCTACAATTTCCAATGATAATCATTTCAGGCGAGCGACAGTTCGCTAATTTTGGAAGCAGAAAACTTCGCCAAAAAATTGGTCATCAGGTTCGCCTTTTATTTCCAAATTTTTCAACTATTTTTACTTCTAACATTTCCTATAAGCAACAAGCAAGGTCCACTGATATCGCAAAACCGCTTCCAGAATATCCTGACGGTAAAGTGGAAAAAATCACTCTGTTAAGCCCGCTAGCAACCCCCTTGCTATAGAGATAATCTGTCAATAGAAACAATTCATCCCTATGGTATAATAACGACAATTATCATAAGCATTATCATTATAGGTTGGCCTTTTTTGAAGTAACGATTTTTGACTTCAGCTTGATTCATTTTTGAGAATTCTTTGAAGACAAAAAAAGCAATTTCAGGGTCTTGTTTTTGCAGAAGAGGTCGCAAGTAAATTCTGAACCATAAAATAAACAATGATTAAGGAATGATTAAAACAACCAAAGCATAAGCAATTAAACATATATTGTATAAAATTTAGAGAAGAGTGTGACAAAGAGAGTCTTATGGTTATTCTCATTAGTTTTATTATTGCTTTTGTGCTCGCCAGTTTAGTTGAATATTGGATGCATCGCTTGATGCACGCCTCCCAAAAACTGGGAGAACGCCACCGCGATCATCATCGTCGCAATGAAGGACAAGGAGTTCTCTGGGAATTTTTAGATTACATCAAAGGCAGTGTGGTGGTCATGTTGTTGCCCTTTCTGATTTCTTGGGAAATTGGTATTGGTTGGTTTCTCGGGGCGTTGGCTTATGCGGCGTTTTCGGCTTATGCCCATCAACTGCAACATGAAAACCCCAGGCAATGTTTTTGGATGAAAATGCCAGTTCACTATGTCCATCATAAATATGGGATGTGGCATCATAACTTTGGTTTAGGCGTTGATTGGTGGGATCATGTATTTGGTACCTATAAATTAGTAGACTGGTTGACAGAAGAAGAAGTGTCCCATCAATCAGGGTATTTTGCTCTAAAGTGGTGGTAAATTAGAGTGATTAAAATTCAGGGGATCTGATCTATTTTATTCTGATAAGCACAACTCAAAAATCGGGACGCGTTGACGCTGAAGCGTTTTAACGGCCCGTTCCCATTGTTCTATTCTCAACAATCGTTTAATAATAAGGAGAGTGACGTTGCGTTACTTCCAACAGGCAAAAGCCCATTTCCTGGCCAGTCACCAAAACCCAATCAACCAGGCTTTACACCACATCGTCAATATTCTTGTCTTTGTCGGCATTGGTTGTTTATGGATTGACTGGCGCTTAAGTCTTGTTTGCGGCGTGTTGACTCAAGTCTTAGCTATTGGCGGACACACGTTTTTTGAAAAAAATGAACCAGCGTTTAAACAATATCCAGGCATCGTCATTTTAGTATCGATGTCTTGGTCCTTTGAAAACTGGTTTGGTTTACGTCAGTTATTCCAACAAGCGAAGAAACAACAGTCCCATTAAATCAATTGTGGCAACCTTTGTGAGGAGTCTTAATTAATGTATAACGGTTTATTAGTCATTGACGCAGATGCCCATAAACTGGAAAATCCGCTAATTTTACGCAACTATTTAGAACCCGAATATCGCGATCGCGTGGGGTTAGTCGTGGATAGTTTAGGGGATCAACGGGCGAGAATTGTGGATTACAATCCCCAAACCAAAGAAAATGATTTTGTGCGGATGTTCCCGCAACCGCAAGGGTTAGGCAAGGGCGGGTTCCGCAACTTGCACCCGGACACCACATTAGGGGCGATGTTCAATCAAGTTCGCATCCAACACATGGATGAAGAAGGAATTGATGTTCATGTCATCTACGGAACCCTCAACCTGATTTTTTCCAGCATTTTAGATAAAGACCTCGCCATCGCGCTGTGTCAAGCCTACAACAACTACATGGCAGATGATTGCAAAGGGTACAACAATCGTCTGCAACCCATCGGTGTCATCCCCCTGCAAGATGTGGATGAAGCCGTCAAAGAAATGTATCGTTGCGTGAACGAGTTGGGAATGGTGTCTGTTGCCGTTGCCCCCAACCTGCCCATTCCCCATCCCAAAGCCCCGGATGCTTTCCCCGATATCCGCACTGCGAAATCCATTTCCCACCCAGATTTTCGCCCCATTCTCCAAGCCGCTGTTGACCTCGACATCGGTTTAGGCATTCATGGCGGTCCTGGTTCCTACATGGTTGGCGGACTGGCAGACCACACGGAAACCTTTGTTCTCACTCACATTTTTGTGCAGCGCAACCAGCAACAACTGGCATTAGCGCGGATGATTTTTGATGGGGCATTTGAAGAATTCCCAGATCTGCGCGTTGGTTTCCTCGAAGGCGGTTGCGGCTGGGTTCCCGATTTAGCCCATGCCTTCCATGAACATTGGGAAAAACGAATTCGGGACTTTGATCCCAAAAATCCCTATCGTCCGTCTTTAATGGACTTTACCAAACTGATGATTCAAGAACGGGGCGGCGAAAACAACGTTAACATTATTTCCCAAGCCCGGAATTTATTTGATTTGCTGTGGAATAAACAGCATGATCCGACTCAAATTGATGATGACAGCCTTTACGAACACTACCACTTACGCCATCGCGACCCCTTAGAATATTTCCAACGGGGACAAATCTTTACCTCATTTGAATCGGATGATCCGGGTCCCTCTTATTTACCCCAAGCTATGGGTGAAATCGGCAAACGTCTTGCTTGTTTTTCTGCTGACTATGGCCATTGGGATGGGGTCTTAAGAAATTGCGTTAGCGATGCGGCTAATGTTGCTGATTATGATCGCGATCATCTCGCACGGTTATTAGGCGGCAATGCTTTAGATTTATACGGACAACGGTTGCGGAATTTGCTGCCTGAAAATCTGGCAGTCGCGGCAACTCACTAGGTTATAGTCCTTCATTGATTGATTTTTGCCCTCTCTCGATAACTGGGAGAGGGGTTAAAATTTATTTGGGATTCCAATTGCTACACTTTCAGACCTTGAATAGAACCACAAAGACACAAAGAACACGAAGGGTTAAAAAATACAATTATTAGTTGCTTTCATTAAGATCGGATTCGTCATTAATAGGAATTAATTATGTAATTTTTTTCAAGAGAGTCAGTAAAGAAATAAATGATCAATAACTTTTACTGAGGTAGTGATTGCCCATATTACTATATTTTAGATAATGTCTTGGTTAGCTTTTAGTTTAATTTGTCTTTTTATTTATGGCGTTTGGGGATTTTTGTCGAAGTTTTTAACGATGGGGTTGAATGCTCCTAGTATGCTAATTTATTCGTTACTGGGTTCAGCATTAGGAATTCCACTTTATATTTTGACTTACCGTGATTCTTTCTCATTTCCCTGGGAAAATCATTGGACATATTTAGCAATGTTAGTGGGAATTTTTACTAGTTTAGGGGCATTTTTCTTCTTTAACGCGATCGCGCTAGGAGAGGCTTCTAAAGTGGTTGTTATTACTAGTCTTTATCCGGTAATTACTGCCATTTTAGCCCTGATTTTTCTCAATGAAACGCTTACATTAAGCAAATTACTGGGAATTTTATTGTGTTTAGCAGGAATTATTATTTTATCTTATAGTAAGTAATTACTAAATATTATTAGTCATTAGTTGCTTTGCTTGGATTTATTTTGCGATTTGTCTCCTGAGTTTTTCTTCTGAGAGTTGTTCGAAGAATTGAGTTGTTGCTGTAATACGTTGAGTTGTCGTTGATTGGAATTAACGGCACGACTAAGGGTTTCTAATTCTTGAGGCAATTGTTCATTCAGGCGTTCAATTTTTTGCTGTTGTTTGGTAAATTGTTGTTCTAAACTGTTTAATTGCTCTTGCAGTTCTTGTTCTGTTTGTTCAAATTCTTCGGCCTTTCGTTGTGCCGTTTGTTGTTGAACGTTCAAGCGATAAGCAAACCATCCTGACACACCAATACTAATTAAAATTGCCACGATTAAGCCACTAATTAAGGTTTGGGCTAACGCTTGCAAGCGTTGCAATTTGATTTCCAATTCTTCAACTGTTTCCGAAAGATTTTGGGGTTGAGATGTTTCTTGATTAAAGTCTGAGAAAGATTGCGGATTCATGGCAATTCACCTATAGAGACATGGGAGAGTCAATATAAACTACTGGTTCAGGGGTGGTAAATTTAAGATTGTATGCAGCCAGTTTATGGGCGATGGAACTATTGGCTAATTCGAGAAGACGTTTCCGCAGCCCTAGAGAACTGTCATCAACACTGGAAATAAAGAAGATGACTCGCGCCCTAGTGCCCGATTGTTGATCAGAGGTGCAAAATTGGACATGAATGCTTGCTTTATTAAATCCCCAAAACACTTGACTTGCCTCCTGCACAACCTCTTTTACCAAGGCGCGTTCTCCATGATCTAAAATTCTTAGAAAATCTAAGCATATCATGGCAACAATTTTTTTGCCCCGACTGACATTTTCAATTCTTTTGTCTGCCATCAAGGAATTCGGAACAATGGTAATGGTATTAGTTGCCACTAACCGAATTTTGGTAGAACGTAAACCAATGGACTCAATGCGGCCATAGGCATCTTCATCATAGGGGTTAAAATTAATCCGAATGTACTCGCCAGGGCGATAAGGACGATCCAGATAAATCTCTAGGGTACCAAATAGCCGACTGAGCGTTTGTTGAGCGCCAAAGGCAATGGCAACCCCACTAATCCCTAAACTCGCAACGATCGCGGTAATATTTAGCCGTAAACCGATGGCAAAAATAATCCCCGCTAATATTACAATAACAACATAAATCAGAGTTTCAAAAATTAAAACAACTTCGCTAACTTCCCCAAACCAACGTTGTACTAAACTAATGACTGTGCGTCGAATCAACTGACGACTAATTTTAAGGGCAATCCAGGCGAGGGTGATGGAAAGGGCAGAATAGATAAAAAAGCCTAAAAATTGATACAGTTCTTCATACTGTATGAGTAAATTTAAGCTTACTGCAATAAATAAAAAGGTTCCCGCGATCGCGATTAGATTTTGAAACGATTTAATAAATTGATCATAAGTATGTTTGGCATCAATATCGATATAACGTTGGGTTAGTTGTAAACAACGCCAGATCAATTTCGGTAAAAATCGACCCACAAATGGCGAAATAACAGTGGCGAGGGAAAATAATCCCAATCGCCCCATTAACTTTAAAACCTCTCTAAGAATTTCCCATTCAATCTGCACAATTTATTATCACTTTGATGATCGCTACTAAATATTCATGGGTTGCGGGACATCGACTGTCGCTTGTTCACATTCAAAAGCAATCCCATAAACTTGCAAGCGGTTAACAATATTATCACGAGCAATTTCTAATAAACCGCGACGCAATTCCATGGAGGCACTGGTAGACCCTAAAATGAAGAAAATTACTTGTGCCCGAACGCATGGACGACCGGCGCGATCAACAATTTCTTTAAAGGTAACCTGGGTTAATTCGCTATCGATTCCCAAAATATCATCCGTGCTTTCTAAAATCAATTGTCGAATTAATGCCTTTTCATTTTCGGAAAGGGTTGTGAAAAATGTCAAGGTAATCATGGAAATTACACGTTTTGCCCGACTGAGATTTTCAATATTTTCTTTGACGATATTGCTATTGGGAATTACCGCTAATGTGTTTTTACCAGAGAGGCGAATTTTCGTGGAACGCCAACCAATGGATTCTACTCTTCCCATAGTTCGATCTTGAAGATGAATATAATCATCGACATTAAAGGGGCGATCAATTAATAACACAATACTCCAGAGAATTTCTTCAATTACTTTTTGAGAAGCAAACGCGATCGTTGCCCCAGCAATTCCTAAGCTAGCCACTAACCCAATTAAATTAATTTGATGCGTTTGGGCAAAACAAAAAATAACAATTAAAACGGTTGTTGCTTTGCTTAAATATTGACTGAGTGCTAACAGTTCACTATTAATTTTGGTTTGATCTTCTAAAGCAACCCCTAATAAATAGTTATCAAATAATTTATCAATAACTTGGAAACTAAATAAACAAACATCAATCGCGACAATGATGGCTAACGGAAATTCAAGCCACTCCAGCCAAGTCGGACTCGGCAACTTCAAAAAAATGGCATCAAGGGCAATAACAACAATTGTTAAAATTAACCACAGTTTAAAGGCAGTACTTGTGCTACGATAAATTTTTCCAGGTTCAAAACGTTTGACAAACGCCTGAAATAATTTGGATACGGGGAAATAAGAGAAGCCCGCGATTAACAGAAAACTCAGAAATAAAACAAATCCGAAAAAGAAAACAATACTGAGTTGTAATGGTTCAACTAAATTAATCAAATCAATCAACGGTCCCTAAAACAATGCTTGAAAGTGCTATTCTGATCTTACTACTGGGGTTATTGGGAGGAGAAATTGTCCGCCGGCTCGGGGCACCTCCTTTACTAGGCATGATCGCGGTGGGAATTGTTCTGGGAAAAGAAGTCGCTGATGTCTTAGATCCCATCGTGATGAATTTGGCGGATGAGCTGCGGATTGCCGCCGTGATGATTATTTTAATGCGCGCCGGGTTAGGATTAGATCGCGAAAAACTGTTACAACAGGGCAGTGTTGCTTTACGGTTAGGATTTTTGCCCGCTTTAGCAGAAATGGGCGCGATCGCGCTCTTTGCGACACTCCTGTTTGATTTTAACGTTTGGACTGCTCTGCTGCTAGGCTGTGTCATTAGTGCGGAATCTCCTGCAGTGATTGTTCCGGGAATGTTGCGCCTCAAAAGCAGCGGTTGGGGCGTTGGCAAAGGCATTCCTGATGCGATTCTTACCGGCAGTGCTTTATCCGATGTCTTAGTGCTATTGATCTTTAGCCTCTTGCTCAATTTTATTGAACAAGGAATTAATACGCGTTCTCTGGCCTTCCTTCCCTTTCAGGTCATCTTACAAATTGCGTTGGGAGTCGTTATCGGATTCGCCCTCGCCTGGCTCATTACCTTTATCTTAGCCAAGGTCAAATTTGTCCAAAATGCAGTTCAGGAAGTGATTATTGTTGGCACTCTTGCCTTAAGTTTAATCACCCTTGCCGAAACGTTTCCCTACTTTTCCGGTTATTTGGCAACGATGGCATTGGGCTTTTTCTTGATTGAATTTGATGCCCCCCTCGCGCGACGGTTACGGGTAGAGTTTAATAATCTCTGGATTGTTGCCGAAATTGTTTTATTTGTTTTATTGGGTGTCAGTCTGCAACTCGATGTTTTAGAAGCTGTATTTCTCCCAGGCTTAGCCGTTTTAGTTTTGGGATTGCTGTTTGGGCGAACCATTGGTTGGTATCTTTCGACTGTGGGCAGTAACTGGAATTGGCGAGAAAAGTTATTCTTACTACCCGGCAATTCTGCCAAAGCAACCGTCCAAGCAGCCATTGGCGCCATTCCCCTATCTCAAGGCATTGAAGGCGGAGAAATCATCCTCGCGATCGCGATCTTATCAATTTTAGTGACGGCACCATTTGGGGCATGGGCAATTCCGACTTTTGCCCCCAAACTCCTAGAAAAAGGAGACGTTGATCCCACCAAAGTGAATGTGAATCAACCCACACGACTTCTCGCGGCTGTGGATAATTCCCCCCTGGCAACCGAGGTTTTAAACAAGACTGCCGATTTAGCCCGAAAAACCAATGCCGAAGTGATTGTTCTCCATGTTGTAAGCCACGCTGATCAACAAAATACGGAACAATTGCGTCAGTTAAGCCAACAACGCCTCGCTGATATTCCTCACCGCTTTCTCACCAGTAATGGGGCAGTCGCGACTGACATTGTCGAACAAGCTCAATTCTATAAAGTTAGCGACATTGTCATGGGCAAACGGGGAAATCAGCCTCTCGAAACCGTTTTACTCGGATCAAGTTCCCAAACTGTGTTAGAAAGTAGTCCCATCCCTGTTATTTTAGTTGAAGAAAAGAACAATCATGAATGAACCCCGTTCTGGTTATACCTTACCAGTATTTGCTTGTGCCTCTGCTGTTGCCGCCTTGCGCTATTTGCAAAATCCTCAAAACTTAGACAGCGTGGAAGTCAATTTAGTTACCCCACCGCAACAGGTGACCATTGCAGTAGAACAGGTAGCATTGCTAGAAGCAGGAAAAGCCTTAGCCATTACCCGCAGCGATCCAGGGGATAATTTGGATTTAACGGCGAATACTCCCATCTGGGCAATGGTTAGTCTTCGAAATAAACAACCGGATGAGGAACAAGTGGTGATTCAAGGGGGAGAAGGCATTGGCAAACAGGAACAAGCCGATGGAAAAGCTGCCATTTATTCCTATGCCAAACAACTGCTCAAGGACAATATACAGCCCTTACTAAGTAAGCAACAACAAGTTACCGTAACCATCATCCTCCCTGAAGGAAAACAGTTGGCAAAACGGACATCTAATGAAGCCTTTGGGGTGGTAGAAGGGTTATCGTTGTTGGGAACAACCGGAATTTCTCAGCCCTTAAGCGCCCCTGGTCAATTAACGGCCTTTCAAGAGGAATTAGCGAGGAAAGCAAAGGAATTTGACACGTTAGTCTTTTGTGTGGGGGAAAATGGCTTAGATTTTGCCCAAAGGCAAGGCATGAATCCCAATCAGTTGGTTAAAACAGCAAATTGGTTAGGCCCCTTATTAGTTGCTGCTGGAGAACAAGGGGTCAAGTCACTTATCTTGTTTGGCTATCATGGGAAATTAATTAAACTCGCTGGTGGCGTGTTTCATACCCATCACCATCTAGCTGATGCCCGTTTGGAAATTTTAACCGCCTTTGCTGCCAAGGTGGGATTTTCCACCCATCTATTACAGCAATTGTTAGCCAGTGAAACCACAGACGCTGCCTTGCAATATTTGCGGGAACAGGAGAATGGAACGGAGATTGTCGAAGCAGTTTACAGCGCGATCGCGCATTCCATTGATCAACATGCCCAAGATTATATCCGCAAACATGCAACAAACAGCGTTCGTGTGGGATCTGTTTTATTTGACAGCCAAAGACAGATTCTAACCGTTAGTTCTTTGGTTAAGGAGTTATTTCCGCAATTGAACAGTTAATTCTCCCCAGAAATGTGGTATTAACTACGTCTTGCTACTACACGGACTAAGCGGTTTCAGCAACCCTCTGATTCCGACTGATGAAGCTTAGATTTCCCTTTGACAAAACACTTGTCAATTGATCGAGCAACAACGGATCCTGCTTTGTTCAAAGCCGTTCACAATTCACTGGAATAAGTGTATCTTGATTCATTTAAAAATGGATTATGTTAAATTGGGAGTAACATTAAGAATTATTACAAGTTAACCCTTGCTATAATGAAGGGATATCTATTTTTAAGTTGCTAGTCTGCTCTTTAGAAAGACCCCGGAAATACCGTGACTATTTCAACTGACTCATCCCAAAAAAGCGCAGCCATTGAGCAAGCCGAAATCACCGGGAGTATTAACCGGCAAATGATTGCCATCCTGGATTTTGGCTCTCAATACTCTGAGTTAATTGCCCGACGCATCCGCGAAACTCAAGTCTATTCAGAAGTCCTTCCTTACCGAACAACTGCAGAACAACTCAAGAAATTGAGCCCTCATGGCATTATCTTATCAGGGGGCCCGAGCTCAGTTTATGACGAAGGCGCACCGGAAATCGATCCCGAAATCTGGAATTTAGGCATTCCTGTTATTGGCGTTTGCTATGGAATGCAGGTAATGGTGCAACAACTGGGAGGAGTGGTCCAGCGCGCCGAACGGGCCGAATATGGCAAAGCCTCTCTCAAAATCGATCAAGAAGAAATTTTGTTGCCAGGGGTAGAAGATGGGGCAACGATGTGGATGAGTCATGGCGACTCTTGTCTGGAACTTCCGGAAGGGTTTCAGATCCTAGCCCATACCGAGAACACTCCCTGCGCCGCGATCGCGCATCCTGAGAAAAAATACTATGGCGTTCAATTCCACCCGGAAGTGGTTCATTCTGTGGGCGGTGCCGTCCTCATCCGCAACTTTGTCTATAAAATTTGTCAATGTGAACCCACCTGGACTTCCGAAGCCTTTGTCGAAGAAGCTGTGCGGGAAGTACGGGCCAAAGTGGGCAATAAGCGCGTGTTGCTTGCCCTCTCCGGCGGCGTGGATTCTTCCACCCTTGCCTTTCTCCTGCATAAAGCCATTGGCGACCAATTGGTTTGTATGTTCATTGACCAAGGGTTCATGCGCAAAGAAGAACCGGAACGGTTGATTGAAATTTTCAAAGACCGATTCCACATTCCGGTAGAATATGTCGATGCGCGCGATCGCTTTTTAGCACAACTGGAAGGCGTCACGGATCCTGAAGAAAAACGCCGTCGCATTGGTCATGAATTCATCAAAATCTTTGAAGAAAAATCCCGAGAACTGGGACCCTTTGACTATTTAGCCCAAGGAACGCTCTATCCCGACGTCATTGAGTCCGCAGATACCAATGTTGACCCGAAAACCGGGGAACGGGTGGCGGTTAAAATCAAAAGCCATCACAACGTTGGCGGGTTGCCGGAAGATTTACAGTTTAAGCTGGTAGAACCCTTGCGGAAACTCTTTAAAGATGAAGTTCGCAAAGTCGGACTATCTCTGGGCTTACCGGAAGAAATTATCCAGCGTCATCCCTTCCCTGGCCCCGGTTTAGCAATTCGCATCATTGGAGAAGTCACTGCCGAGCGCTTAAATATCCTCCGTGATGCTGATTTTGTTGTTCGAGATGAAATCAAAAAGCAAAACTGCTATCAAGAGTTTTGGCAAGCGTTTGCTGTGCTGTTACCCATCCGCAGTGTGGGTGTCATGGGCGACCAACGGACATATGCCCATCCCGTTGTGCTACGGCTTATTTCCAGTGAAGATGGAATGACTGCCGATTGGTCACGCGTTTCTTACGACTTGCTTGAGACGATTTCCAATCGCATTGTCAATGAAGTAAAAGGAGTGAATCGGGTTGTTTATGATGTCACCTCCAAACCCCCAGGTACCATTGAATGGGAGTAATGGGAATCGTTATTGATGCAACATATCGATCGCGTTTCCTGTTTTTTGCAACTCTTCCCGTAACTCCTCTGGACTCACCACTTTTGCTTGACCGGCAAACCCTAAAATCCAGCCGTGCA
The DNA here is from genome assembly GCA_042218725.1 of Halothece sp. Taxonomy (GTDB): domain Bacteria; phylum Cyanobacteriota; class Cyanobacteriia; order Cyanobacteriales; family Rubidibacteraceae; genus Halothece. The sequence continues at coordinate 30,538 of JBDGQV010000192.1, forward strand.
ATTCGGGATCCCAAATGGACCATTGGGGCAACCGCAGTCGAAACCGATGGGGAAATCCCGGATCGCCAGTTTTTCGAAGACTAAACAGGGAACGGTTGCGTCGCAATAATTCCCGATTGAACGGTTGAGACATTTTCATTTGCTTGAGCGGAAACAGATTGGTTTCTTCACTGACCAAACGGAACATAGCATCATTCAACCAGAGTTCGATGGTCACTTCCACTTTCTCTCGTTCGGAAGGATCTTGACTTAGATATTGCTGTTGGTACTTTGGATTGTTCCCTAAATAGGTTCCCCCCGAGCATTGGTAAAGGGTGATTAAATGATTCAGGGATTTGAGTTGAGCGTTGCGCGATCGCGCCTGGGAGAGCACTTGCTGGAAAAACAACCGATCCAGGCGTTCTAATCCCAGTAACCCTTTGCTTTCTCCATCATACTGCTCAAATCCCAAATACCAACTCATGTTATGAAAAATGATCTGTAGGGGATACGCCCAGAAAACAACATTGCTGTCATCTTCTTTGCTGGCGGAAATTCTCTCTAATTCCAGCAATTGTGCCTTCTCAATTGCTTGTTCGACTTGTTCTGTATTTTGGGCTAAAGACGATTCGGAAAGGAGGTCGGCATCAATAATTTGATGATGAATGCCCCGCACCGGATAACGATTGGATTGGACAAATTTCGCTGTTTCCATGCGTTCTTTGAAGGTATTATAAATTTGAAGGGCAACGGGATCATCAAACTGTTGGGCTTCCGTTTCTAGCAATTGAAAGACCTGGACTAACTCTTGTTGAGACAGAACAGCTGTTCCTGCAAAATAACCGCGTTTCATAGGAAATTTCGGAAGAATACTATAGGGTTTTAAGACTTTTTCAACATCCTTGCGGAGGCTATCTCGACAATCATAATCCACTAAATTTTCTGCTTTCATCCGTTCCACCAAACTATCGAGCGTTCCCAATCCTTTTTGCCAAATAAATGGTTCATGAATAATTAAACGAATGGTTTGCATTAACCGTTGAAACGGTTCAATATCAGAATAACTATGGGTCGGAACATCAGGCTCTGGTTCTTGGTTTAGTTTCAGATTGCTTTGAAGATTTGCTGGACCAATAATGCCATTTTCTTCTAACCATTGAAGATCATCGGCAATTGCTTCGAGATCAGCATAAATTGGATCAGCAATTTTTTCCATAAAAGCGCCGATTTCCTCAAGGGAAGTTTGAAATTTCGCCCCTTTGCCAACGATTTTTTTGACAGTTTTCGGATCAGTATTTTGTAAATTCCCAATGCCGGGATAGGCTAAAAGCAAATGAATTAAATACATTAATCGCTCAAAATCCAGTAAAGTTGAATAATTATGGCGCGTAGCATTTTGAGTGCGATTCTGGCGATTGACTAAACTCCGAGAAAACCGAGACAGCTTGTTAGAAAATTGTTCAATGAGTGATGATTTACCTTTGGGATGTAGGGAATAAACGGTTGCGAATCCTTCTGCTGTAATGGGAGGAAATTTTTTGAGAGACGCCGACATTCGTTTAATGACCTCTTCTGGAACTTGCCGTTCCCGATTTTGATTCCATTGCAAACAAGTTCCCAGAGGCGTTGTGAAATACCAACCCAGCCAATTTACCCCTTGATATTGACTCAGATGTTGCAACAATCTCATGCGCCGAGGACGTTTGGCATTGGTGGCATCGTAAATGACAGGATAACCGGCAGTAATATGGTCTTGAATTTGACGAAAAACTTCCGGTTCAATTTCTGACCAGTTCCCTTGAATCGTCTCATCTCCAAATAATTGTTCTCGAATTTTGTCAGTCGAAACAATCTGATAATCGGGATAATTTTCCTGAATTGTTGCTGCTAAACTTGATTTTCCACTACTCGGACAGCCAATGAGAATATGACAGAACATAATAATTGAGTATTAGTAACAAGTAATTTTCTTGATTGTTCACCTTGATAATCAGCGCCTTACTGGAACGCATGAGCGCAATACTTCTGTCTCTGTAACAGATTAACTCATTTCTCTAAGAATTCAAATTGTTTTACGCGAATGACCAAAGGGTTATGCCCATCGAAGATTCGATCGCGCCACGCCACTGGTAACAAAATGTTAAAATAGCTTTACAATAGAAGCGGAAGCGGTCTTTGTTATGAAATGTGTAATTAACCGTCGTGCTGAGTTTTCAGCCGCGCACCGTTACTGGCTTCCAGAACTAAGCGCAGCGGAAAATCAAGCCAAATTTGGGGCAGGAAGCAACTTTCCCGGACATGGACATAACTATGTTCTGTATGTTTCTCTGGAAGGGGAAATTGACGAATATGGCATGGTGATGAACCTCTCTGAGGTCAAGCCTGTGATTCGGGATCAAATTGTCAATCAACTGAATAACGCCTACCTCAATGAAGTTTGGCCGGAATTCCAAGAAACTCTTCCTACTACCGAAAATGTGGCAAGAGTGATTTGGCAACGTTTAGAACCTTATTTACCATTAGTTAACATTCGTTTATTTGAACATCCGCAACTGTGGGCTGATTACCAGGGGAATAATATGGAAGCATCATTAACTGTTGGCACCCATTTTAGTGCTGCACACCGACTTGCCCGTCCTGATTTAACCTATGAGGAAAATTGTGAAATTTATGGCAAATGTGCCCGTCCCAATGGGCATGGACACAATTATCACATAGAAATGACGGTAACGGGGGAAATTGATCCTCGCACGGGAATGATTGTCAATTTAGAAAAACTCCATCAAGTGCTGGATGAAGTCGTCGTAGAACCTTTAGATCACTATTTCTTGAACGAGGATATTCCCTACTTTGCAGACGTGGTTCCCACTGCTGAAAATATCGCGTTCTATATTGCCCAATTATTGCAACAACCCACCTCTGATTTGGGCGTTACTTTGGAGAAAGTCAAATTAATTGAAAGTCCCAATAATTCTTGCGAAATTAACTGCCGTGCCTTAAGCGAACCCCATTCCTCGCAAGCTAAGCGTGAACCTGCTTTAGCAAGCAACTAAATTAATCATCATCTTCCAGTTTCTGGCGGCGAATATTCAGACAGCACCACTCCTGACGTCGCCAGAGCGTTCCTACTTGCCAACCGTGTTTTTCCAAGCTATCAGCAATCGGTTGCGCTTTTTCCATTAAAATGCCGCTGAGAATCGCCCAAGCATTGGGTTTCGCGATCGCGCTCAGATCGGGAATGATTTCTAAAATGACTTCCGCCAGAATATTGCATAAAATGCCATCAAACCCATGGGGATATAACTCAGCAAGATCCTTAATTTGACCTTCTGCCACGGTTAAACGGTCTGCTTCAATTTCATTTAAGTCGCGATTAGTCTGGGTGGCCCTGACTGCCAAAGGATCTGTATCAACAGCATGAACTTGTTCTGCCCCTAAAAACAAACCGGCAATAGAGAGGATACCGGAACCGCAACCAATATCGGCAAGAACGCCCCCAGTCTTACCCAAACTATAGCGCATTTCCAACGATTCTAAACAAAGTTGCGTGGTGGGATGAACGCCGGTGCCAAACGCAACTCCCGGATCTAAGCGAATAACTGCCCGTTCCGTGTCGCTATCGGGCGTAAGCCAAGCGGGACAAATCAGAACGCGATCGCCGATTTCTTGAGGATTCCAGTGTTTTTTCCAACTGCTAGCCCAATCTTGCTCATCAATGAGATGCCAACTGGTTCGAGGCGGTTTAACCTCCATGGTAATGGCATCTTGGCGCAACCAGATCGATAAAGCCGCTAAATCCAAGGGATGAGCCCGCAATTGCGGCAGATATGCTCGCACCAGACGAGCCGTTTCTTGGTTTTCACTAACCATCCCTTGACAGCCAAACAGTTCCAACCGCCAAAAGATTAATTCTTCTAATGCCGGATGAGTTAATATTTGAATTTCCCACCAACTATTTGCCATGAGTGATTTGGCCCTATTTTGATTGGCGATGATCAAGACATGAGCGCGAGGACTTCTGTGGCGGGGCCGATAAACTGCCGAAGGAAATTCGACAGACAGCCCCTAGCGAATTTATGTATCGCCACCGGAGAAAGCCCCGTACTGGAATCAAATTCCAGCGTATTCTGCAACTGCTCACATCCCTAGGTTTATTCTACCGGTTAGAGTTTAACGGTGTAAGCATCACGAATCCCAGGAACTTTTGTAATTTCATTTAAAACGCCTTCCGGTAGCGGATCATCAATACTCAACACCATAACAGCATCCCCCCGGACAATTTTGCGTCCCACTTGCATACTGGCAATGTTGACATTATAGTTGCCCAAAAACGAGCCGATTTGGCCAATAATGCCCGGCATATCCCGATGCAGCGTAAACAACATATAGTTGCTTGGGGGAACATTAATGGGGAAACCATCAACATTAGTAATGCGAATTTCCTGATCGCTGAGCAAGGCACCGGTGACCGAATGTTCTCCCAGAGAGCCTTTGGCTTCTAGGCGCAAGGAACCGGAATAATCATGAACCGAAGCATCCTTGGTTTCAATGACGCGAATTCCCCGTTCTTTGGCTTCAATGGAGGCATTTACATAATTGACCCGTTCTTGTAATGCTTGAGACAGCAATCCTTTCAGGGAAGCAACCACAATGGGTTGACTTTGACTTTCCGTTAACTCCCCTTGCAGACGCACATTTAACTCTTCGACACGTCCCCCTGCCAATTGACTGACTAAGTTGCCTAAGGTTTCGGCAAGCTGTAAGAAAGGACGCAACTGTTCCAACACATCGGGGTTGAGCCCAGGAATATTCACGGCAGAGCGAGCGGGCAATCCCAGCAAAACATCCCGGATTTGCTCAGCCACATCTACAGCGACATTGGTTTGAGCTTCTTCCGTAGACGCGCCCAAGTGAGGGGTTAAGACCATATTAGACCCCACGTCTCGCAATTTGGATTCCCCTAGAGGTTCTTCGTCAAACACATCAAGGGCCGCACCGGCAATGGTGCCATTTTCGACAGCATCAGCCAGGGCATCTTCATCAATGACGCCGCCGCGAGAACAATTGATAATGCGAGTGCTGGGCTTCATTTTTGCCAGAGTCTCGGCATTAATTAAATTTTCCGTTTCTGGCGTTTTTGGAATGTGAAGGGTAATATAATCGGCTTCGGTAAAGATAATGTCCAAATCCACTAAGCGACAGCCGAGTTGTTCAGCTCGTTCGGCAGAAATAAAGGGATCATAGGCTAATAATTTCATGCCCATAGCGCGGGCCACAGTTGCTACATGAGACCCAATTTTTCCTAAGCCAACGATGCCGAGGGTCTTTTTGTAAACTTCAGACCCGATAAACTGCTTACGTTCCCACTTCTTATCTTTGACCGACTGGTTTGCTTCTGGAATATGACGAGAGAGGGACAACATCATCGCCAACGTATGTTCAGCAGCGGCGATAGTATTTCCCTCAGGAGAATTGACCACCACAATGCCTCGGCGCGTGGCAGCAGAAATATCAATATTATCGACGCCGACACCGGCACGACCGATAATTTTCAGTTGTTTCCCGGCTTCAATGAGTTCTTCTGTGACTTTTGTGCTGGAACGAACCAGCAAGGCATCGTATTCAGGAATTGTTTGTACCAGTTCTTCTGGCGACAGTTTGGTTTTGACATCGACTTGTGCAACTTGCGAGAGAATATCAATTCCTGCTTGATCGACGGAGTCTGAAACTAAAACTTTTGACATTGGTTACTGATTTGAAATCAACAATAAATCGAGGGTGTCCTCTGCTTATGAGTTTAAGGGACAATGGATCATTTTCTAGAGAATCTAGAATTTCTCAAGGAATAACAGTAGTGTATCTTTTCATATTTTTGGACAGAACACGAGGGAAACTTATGGGAAGATAGCCGAAACGTCAACTTAAGAGCGATTTCTGTATGGCCCAGTTCGGGTTACAATATAGGGTCTATAAGGAAGTGGCGAAAGGAATCGGTGTTGAAATCATGAAATATTTGATTGCAGTTCTGGCTAACCGAATACAAGCAGAGGATGCCTATACCAGCCTTTTGAAAGAGGGACTCAATGAACAGCAGGTGGAAATGCTGGGACAAGGTTATAAAACTGCCGATGAGTTTGGTTTCATTAATCCCAACGATAAAGCGCGGCAACAGATTATTCGCATGGCAATTTGGTTGTTTCCGTTTGGCTTTGCTGCGGGATATGTATTTAACGTTTTAACAGAAATTTACTTATTTGACTGGGCAGGTGCCATTGGCAATCATATCATTGGGGGCTTGTTCGGCGCGATCGCGGCCTTAATGGGGGCATTTTTTGTGGGCGGCGGCGTTGGCCTCTTTTTCGGCAGCGGCGATGATCTTCCCTATCGCAATCGTCTCAATGAGGGCAAATATTTAATTGTGGTCAAAGGTTCGGAACTGATTACTGAACAAGCCACTCGCATTTTACGCCAGTTTAATCCAGAAAGCCTCCAGGGTTATGAGGAACGAGCAAAGAATTAAAAGGTTATGTTACCAACAGATGAAATTCTCAAAGGCGTAGAAAATCGTGACGAAATCAAGCGCATTATTGACATTGCCGAACAGGCGATTAAAACCTGGGAGGTGAGTTGCACTGACTTTCTTTCCCCGCCGGTGATTGTGGAAGCCCGGGAAAAATTTTCTGTCCTCAGCGATATTCAGTTTGCAGTTTGGGGAGGCTATGCCCAAGCAGAACGCGCTCGCATGGGGATTACTCGGGCGGAATTGCCGTTAGATGTTTCGCAAGTGCCAGTGGCGGCGCTAGATGTGTCAGGAAATTTTCTCTTTGATACGGCAACCCATCGGGATTTTTTGGGTGCCATTTTAGGCACTGGGGTGGTTCGAGACAAAATTGGCGATATTGTCGTTTTAGGAGAACGCGGGGCGCAGATTTTAGTGGTTCCCGAACTAGTTCAGTTTTTAGAAGCAAATCTAACGCAAGTGCGTTCAGTTCCTGTCAAAACCCGTGAAATTGGCTTAGATGAACTCAAAATTCGGCCCCCGAAAAAGAAAGAAATGACCACCGTAGAAGCCTCAATGCGGTTAGATGCGGTTGCGTCGGCTGCGTTTCGGATGTCGCGCAGCAAAATGGCAGACGCGATCGCGCAGGGGAATGTTCGCGTAAATTGGAAACCCATCACCCAAGCCAGTTATTCCGTACAAGAAGGAGATTTAATTGCAGTTCAAGGAAAAGGACGAGCGGAAGTCGGAGAAGTTTCGATCACGAAAAAACAACGGTATCGTATTCAACTGACACGCTATCTTTAAGGCTATGCAACAATCCACAGCGTGGTGGGAAAAACTGATTGCTATCGTTGCACTTGTAAGTTTATTACTGTCTTTATTTAACTTGACTTATCTTCCACTGCGGGATATTTATTTCCATTATTTCCCGGCAATTGTGAATCATTATGATCCCATCAAAGGCATTACACCTCATCCTTTTACTGAGGAATATTTAACAACCGTTAATCAGCTCGATCGCGAACTATCTCAACAGCAAAACATCACGCCAAACAGCCAAGAACTTTTAAATGAACTGCAACAAAAAAGCGACAAGATGATCGAGGATAATCCCTTTTTAATGTCGCAAAAATTTGAAACCTTTGCTAAAATCAAACGCCTGATTCGAGAAAAAACAGGAGAAATGACTGCTAAGGATGGGTTTCGTCAATTTTGGCAGGCAGATAATTTTGAAAGCAATTGGCAACAGAAACTGACCTATTTCCAAAATACCATTGCCCCGCTTTTAGCAAGCAATTATTATCGTCGCGTTGATAACTATGGCCAATTTATTGATGACTTTTGGCGGATTGATAGTATTTTTATCGGCTTCTTCGCGATCGAGTTAACGATTCGCAGCGCGATCATGAGTTATCGCATTCCAGGGATTAATTGGTTTGATGCTTTGTGGCGGCGTTGGTACGATTGGCTGCTATTAATTCCCGTTTGGCGTTGGTTAAGAATCATTCCGGTTTTAATTCGTCTTCATACGACTAAAGTTATTAACCTGGAACGAATTTTAAGCCAGGCTACTCATGAACCAGCAGCGTATTTATCCGATCGCGTTTCTCAATATTTATTAGTTCGATTAATTAATCAAGCTCAAAGTTCAGTCATGGAAGGAGAAGCAGCAAATGCCATCCTCAATCCTCAGCCTTATCTCAAAGTTAGCGATACCAACAAAATTGAAAGTTTAACCGATCGGGTATTAGCCCTCACAATTTATAAAGTGTTACCAAAAGTAGAACCTGATGTAGAAGCGCTTCTCCATTATAGTTTGCGCGGCGCCTTTCTAGAATCAGATTTTTACCAAAATTTGCAACAACTCCCTGGCCTAGAAAATTTACCGGAAGAATGGTTAGAAAATTTATCAAATCAATTGGCAAAATCCTCAGTCAATATCTTAGTTTCTTCTTATGAAGATGCGGAAGGGAAAGTATTATTTGATCGTCTTTCTTCCGATTTTAAACAAGCATTGACGTCAGAACTGCAAAATAAAGAAACTTTGGCAGAATTAGAGCAATTGTTAGGAGAACTATTAGAAGAAGTCAAAATCAACTACATCGAAAAATCGGAACAAACCGATCCGCTTCAAACGATGGAAGAAGTGGAAAAACTCAACAGTCAATCAGAAAAAGAGCAGAACCGGGAATAATAATTCCTGAATAAACTGACATTATTAAGTTGCAGAACACAAAAGGCTGCGCATTAATGGCGAAACAGGATCCCCTTGCTAAACTAAAGTTAATGAATTCTGTTGGCCATTGTGAAAGAGTTTCAACTTCAAGGCATTAACCACCTAGCATTAGTCTGTAAAGATATGGCTCGTACAATTGATTTTTACTGCAATACTTTAGGACTGGAATTAATCAAAACCATTGAAATGCCAGGAGGAGGACAACATTTCTTTTTTGATATTGGCAATGGAGACGCCCTTGCTTTTTTCTGGTTTCCAGAAGCGCCAGAGGCAGCACCTGGCATTGCTTCCGTTGATCCCAATGCGTTAAAAACTGGTGAGATTAAAACCGCACAGGGGTCGATGAATCATGTCGCCTTGCAAGTTCCCCCAGACAAGTTAGAAGAATATCAAGCTCAACTAAGCGCAAAAGGCGTTGAGACAACTCCCATTTTGCACCATGCAGATGTTCCTGAAGGTTATGTTTCCGAAGCAGATGAGACTACTTTTATCTCCTCGTTTTATTTTTTTGATCCCAATGGCATTTTGCTAGAATTTGCTGCTCAGCTTCGCAAGCTAGGAAATACAGAAGGAGATGTTCAATATCCTCCCGCAACATCAGGAAATTAAAAGATTAAACGTGTCATCATGGCAAACAATACATTCAATGAGTTATCGCCATGACAGCAACCAGTGTTAATCCTTATCTTGAAGGCAATTATGCCCCAGTACAACAAGAAATCACGGCTGACAATCTGACCGTAATTGGGGAATTGCCCGTTGAAATTTCTGGAATGTTTGTTCGCAATGGCCCTAACCCGCAATTTTCGCCCATTGGCAAATATCATTGGTTTGATGGTGATGGGATGTTACACGGGGTTCGTCTTCATCAGGGCAAAGCTTCCTATCGCAACCGCTACGTACGCACCCAAGGGTTTCAGAAAGAACGCCAAGCCGGGCAAGCCCTCTGGAAAGGACTTATGGAATCTTCTGAAAATAATCCTGACGGTTCCATTAAAAATGTCGCGAATACAGCACTGGTATGGCATGACGGTCAGCTTTTAGCGCTTTGGGAAGGAGGAGCGCCTCATGCGCTACAAGCCCCGGAATTAGAAACCATTGGCACTTATACTTACAATGGAAAACTCTCTTCTCCCTTCACGGCGCATCCCAAAGTTGATCCTGTAACCGGAGAAATGATGTTTTACGGCTATTCTTTAGCTGAGCCTCCTTTTCTCAAATACAGTCTTGTTTCAGCTTCTGGGGAATTATTATGGACGATTCCCATTGATCTCCCGATGGGAGTGCTCATGCATGATTTTGCCATCACCGAAAACTACACCATCTTTATGGATTTACCCCTGACCTTCAGTGTAGAACGCATCCAAAGAGGGGAACCTAGCTTAATGTTTGAGTCGAATCGACCGGCTCGATTTGGGATTATGCCGCGCTATGGCGACAAAAATAGCATTCGCTGGTTTGAGGCCCCGGCTTGTTATGTTTTCCATACGCTCAATGCTTATGAAAAGGGGGATGAGATTGTTCTTATTGCTTGCCGCATGAATTCCACGAGTGTTTTAGTAGATGAAGCTTCTTTACAAGATCCGGAAGGAGATATTCCCCGACTGCATCGCTGGCGCTTTAATTTGAGTCAAGGCACTGTGCAAGAAGACAATTTGGAAGCGACCCCTTCCGAGTTTCCGGCTTTAAATGCTTACTGGTTGGGATATCCGACTCGCTATGGTTATACCGCGAACATGGCAAAAGATAGTGAAACGCCTTTGTTTGAAGGATTGATTAAGCATGATTTTCACCAGCAAACCTCTCAGTTTCATTACTTTGGTCAAGGGCGATATGGGGGCGACCCTTCCTTTGTTCCTCGTCCTGGGGCAACTGAAGAGGATGATGGCTGGTTGCTGAATTTTGTGCATGATCTCAACAATAACAGTTCGGAATTAGTTGTCATTGATGCTCAGAATTTCACTGCCGAACCGGTAGCCAGAGTTATGATTCCGCAACGCGTTCCTTATGGGTTTCATAGTGTTTGGATTGAGGAACAACAGTTGCAGAGTCAGCAAGTTTAATTAAAAAGGGGGCGCCACCGCCCTTTCTTTTCAATCATTGCTCCCTACCAGTAAACAATCAGTAAACAGCTAATCTCATATGAAATTGATTAAGTTATGCCACACATCAGAAATCCCTTCGCCTTGTCTCCTTGTCTCCCTCTCTCCGCAAGTAATCTGTAGTAAACATTGATTCATTTAATATCACTGCAATTTTGTTTCAGTATCCTCTTGCTCAGATTGATTTTTCCGCTCACTCAGTTTTAATAAAATATCTTCGTGAACCGGTCGAGTGATGGGATAGAGGAAAGCTAAAATCATGCCGCCAATCAGGACAACACTGGGAATTGGGCCAATGAGCCAACGGATTGCCAGCAATGCTGAGTCAGGTTGGTTTGGTGTTGCCTGTTCGCCGCGGCTGGAGATAAATCCGGCAAAATCTAACACCTTTCCCACGGAAAAGATCGCGATCGCGATCCCAACTTTTTGTAAATGGACCATAAAGCCATAAAAAATCCCCTCTCGTCGTTGTCCCGTTTTTAACTCGTCTAAATCAATGACATCAGGCAACATTGACCAAGGAATGAAATAAGCAACCGCTAATCCTGCCCCGGCTAACATGCCAACGCCATACATCGCGACCACTTGACCCGGCTGTAAAAAGAATAACCCCACTTGCGCGATTAGGGTTAAAGGAACGGCTAAGCAGTAAGTGATCCGTTTTCCCAACCGTTTTCCCAAATAACTCCAAAGCGTCATCATGACAAGCCCTGTCCCTAGTACGGCTAATGCCATGCCAGGAATGTGAGTTTCAGGCAGTTGCATCCAGCTGGTGACAAAATAGGACAACATATTTCCCGTTACCTGTACTCCCAACCAGGAACACAAGTAAAGTCCCACTAATAACAAAAAGGGGCGATTGCTCAATACAATCCGAACTTGTTGCAGAAGGGGTAAACTAGAGGAGCGCGATGATTGTTGCCGTTTTTGTTGTACCTTAAAGAACCGTTCGCGAGTGCCCCAAATGGAGAGATAGACCGATAAAGCCGCGATCGCGCCCCCAATTGTCCCGACAATTAAATATTTCTGTTCTGGATTTTCAATGAGACTAAATATTCCTAACGTGATTAAAATTCCAAGAATATTGCCCCCCATGCTAAACCCTGCTTTATAACTTACTAAACTAGTGCGTTCGTCATAATGTTCCGTCAGTTCTGAACCGAGAGTGGCATAGGGTAATACCACTGCGGTATAAGCAACATGATAGATGAGCGCGATCGCGCAATAATAAACAAATAATCCTGCTTGACTGCTTGTTGAGGGAACCCACCATAATAATGCAAAACAAATGCCAAAGGGAATCGCGGCAATGGCCATCCAAGGATAACGACGACCCCATCTTGACTGGGTTCTATCACTTAACCAACCAATAATTGGGTCATTAACGGCATCCCAAATTTTTCCCACGAGCAAAATTGTTCCTGCTAAACCAGCATCTAAACCGGCCACATTGGTGAGAAAAAAGAGGAAGAAAAAGACTAAAATACTACCGGTAACTTCACTGGTAAATTCACCGACTCCATAAGCAAGTTTAGTCGATAAATTGATGGGGTTGCTATTCCCGGAAGATAAATTTAAACGATTCATAAAAAGGAAAATTAAACATTTTCAAGTGATAAAATGGTCTAGACTATTTTCAAAATATTTCGTTTAAGACTTAGTCTATATTTGATAAGTATGATAGCAGTTCTATATTGAAATTTTAAATGCATATTTTGTCACCATTGTAGGTAACTTTGGCAACAATTAAAATGATTTAACTGAACCAGAATAGAGATTGCCATCAATCATTAATGATGCGGACTTGATTGTCAATTTTTCCTCATTATTTAAACTTGTCCTTTACTTAGTCAAAGCCAATGCCGATCCAAAAAACCCTTTCTTTATCCGAAATTGAAATCGCCTATCTCGAATGGAACAATCCGCAACAACCACCTTTATTGTTATTGCATGGATTAGCCGATCAAGCCGTTGTTTGGTCAAGTTTGGGAGAACAATTAGCACCACATTATCATATTGTTGCTCCGGACTTGCGCGGCCACGGCGAGAGTAGCAAACCAGAGGAACACCATTATACATTTCCAGAAGTCATTGCTGATTTAGAAGCCTTATGTGATGCTCTAGATTGGCCCTCTGCTCATATCTTAGGACATTCGTGGGCCGCCAAAGTCATTACGTATTGGGCGCAACAACATCCTCAGCGATTTCGCAGCATGATTTTAGTCGATCCCTTTTTTATGGGGAAACTTCCGAGTTGGTTGCGTATTACTTTTCCCATTCTCTATCGCACCCTCTCTACACTCAAAGGCATGGGGCCATTTGAAACTTATCAACAAGCGGAAACTCAAGCCCGTCGCCTTGGAAAATATCAAGATTGGAATCCGCTGCAACAAAAGGTTTTTCAAGCCAACTTAGAACGTAAACCCGATGGACGTTGGGGAAGTAAATTTACTGTTGCTGCCCGTAATGGCATCTTTAAAGAAGTTATGGAAGTAGAAGGCTTAACCCAGACGTTGACAATTCCCACCCTCCTCATCACGCCTGAAAAGGGATTAAATCGCATGCAATGGCAACTTAAACCTTACCAAAAATACTTGCCAAATTTAGAAATTTCTACTGTTCCCGGAAATCACTGGGCTTTTTTAGAGGCACCTGAGGCATTTAATCAGACGGTTGCCCAATTTCTAGAAAAATACAGATATTAATTATTATATTTTTATCTAATAAATTAATTTTTACTTAATAGCAAGTAAATAAAATGTTAAAATATCTGAAATTATGTGATTTTTTTTACAAAAAACAAGTTCATTTCGCTCAATAATGTGGGTATAATCAACTTAATTGTTT